>QHTW01000286.1:0-1677 GCA_003220955.1 Gemmatimonadota bacterium
CGTAATAGCCCCGGTAGCCCACGTGCGGGTGCCAGTCCTTGAACAACTTGCTGTTCAGATACCGCTTCTTCCACATCACAGTCGTCTCGAAAAACCGATAGCCGCCACGCCGATTCAGGAAGCCGACCTCAGGATCGAAGTCCCGCCCGACCTGAATGATGCGCGCGAGGTTGCTCCAGGAACCCGTCTCGTAGCTGAGCCGCGCGCTGTACGCCTTCGCGTCGCCGTCGGGGCCGGGCGTGGCGGAGGCGGCGCCCCACCAGTCGATCGTCCAGGCATCGCGAATGCCGATGCGGCCGTCCACGCCGGCGACGCGATTCCAGTCTCCAGGGTGCGACGTCGCCGCGCGCTGCACGGCGATCACGCCAACGTGCGAGCGGGCGGCGAGCTCCCGCTGGAGCCGCACCACGGAGTAGGACGTCGCCGCCTGCACTGTGGCGCGGTCCGTGAAGATCTGCAGCGCGCCCACGGTGAAGTCACCGACCCGTCCGGTGAGCCGGCCGCCGCCCAGGATCGGCACGGGCTGGCCGAGCGTGTCGATGCCGATGCGACGGGTGAAAAAGAGGTCAACAGCTTGCGGTGTGCCGGCTGAGAAGGTACCGGCATTTTCGAGAAAGAAGGGGCGTTTTTCCGGAAAGAAGAGCGGAAAGCGCGTGAGATTCGTGCGCTGCTCGTCGACCTCCACCTGTGCGAAGTCGGTGTTGTAGGTGAGATCGAGGGTGAGGCTGGGTGTCACGCCGTATTTGATCTCGCCGCCGACGTCCCCGCGTCCCTGCGCGGAGGGGTCAATCGCGTAATTGCGTTCCACCCCGGTCAGCGCGTAGGGCGTCACGGTCCAGATCCGCTGCGACGGCACGCTGATCCCCGACAGCGTTCCCGCGTGCGAAATCTTCATCAGGCTGAACTGGCGCGGGACGAATGACCAGAACGCCTCTTCGTTCTTGCGGCGGATACTGCGCACGAGATTGAGTCCCCACGTCTGCAGCTTGCCCGAACCATACCGCAGCGTCGTGAACGGGATGCGAAATTCGGCATACCACCCCGCCGAGTCCATCGACGTGGCGACGGTCCACGTGCCGTCCCAATTGAGGTTGAACCCTCCGAGCGAACCCGCCATCACCCGCGTTTGGCCAGGGAGCTGGATGCCGCCACCTTCTCCTTCGTTGACGACCTGTGCGTCATACTCGATTCCCGCCGGCGTGGTCGTGAAGACAAAGCCGTTCTGCCGATCGTGGTAGGTATCGAGCACGATGCCGAAGTAATCGCTCTTGGAGATGTCGCCGTCGCGGACCTTCTCGCCACCGACGATTCCTGTTGGGTCACTGTCGTAGAGCCAGGCGCCCACGTACAACGCTTGCCCGTCGGTGAGGATGCGTACTTCAGTGCGCTCGGTGATCGGCGCGCCTTCGTGCAGCTCGCGCTGGATGAAACCGGTGACCGGCGTCGCCTCGAGCCACGCCGGATCGGTCAGCCGGCCGTCGATGACGGGCGGTGTTGCGACGACGTGGGCGGTGGCTGTCGGCGGAGTCTGACCGGCCGGCAGGCCCCGGGCGAGTGGGAGCACTAGGAGCAGCGCGACCACGAGACGGCGCATTGATCCTCGTACGGTTCGGTGGCGACAAAAAGGCGCAAACGGGCGCCGGTGTTGCAAGCTGAAAGATTACTCACCGCGCCGAT
>QHTW01000286.1:1701-2378 GCA_003220955.1 Gemmatimonadota bacterium
CGCTCGTTCCACATTAGAGCAACGTCGCGCATTCCCGTTACCACCTCAGCAACGCAGGAGTCTTTAGTCTCTCCACCTGGAGTTTGCTGATGCGCGTTCGCGGCTGGCCGTCGGTTGCGATTGGAATTCTTCTGGCAGGGTGCGGCGGAAGCAGTCCGACTGGCCCATCGGGTCCCCCCGTCGTAACAGCTGTTAACGGTGCCACGCTGCCGAGTGGTCCCACCGGCAGCACCATTCTCATCGAAGGATCGGGGTTCGGAAGCACGCCCACCACGGTATCGGGCACAGTGCTGTTCTCGAATGGAACAGGTGGTACGATCGCTGCGACCATCGCGAGTCCGAGTGACTGGGGTGACACGTTCATCATCACCACCGTTCCGAGCGGCGCCGCCACCGGGAACCTCGTCGTCCAGACCAGCAAGGGCAGCAGCACGCCAATCACATTCACCCTTTCAGCCGGCGCACCGTTCAGTCCATCGGCGATTTCCTGGACGAGCACGAGTGCGCTGCCCGTCGGCCTGAGTGGTCATGAGGCGGCATTCGTCGAGATCCGCGGTGCGACCATGACGCGAGTCGTGTACGTCGTCGGCGGAGCAGACAGCACGCGCGTTCCGCGGTCGACTGTGTACTATTCGACCGTGGGACCGACGGGCACGCTCGGCGCCTGGACGGCCACG
>QHTW01000286.1:2452-4750 GCA_003220955.1 Gemmatimonadota bacterium
CAGCGGAGCTGGGTATCTCTATGTCCTCGGTGGCGCAACGGATTCCACCGGGACGCCGAGCGCGACGATTTACCGTGGCACGATCGCGTCCGATGGGACGATCAGCGGTTGGACCACGGTCTCGACTGCGTTGCCCGCTCCCCTGCATTCGTTCGGTGCCGCAATCTTCTTTGGCAGTCTCTACATCTGGGGCGGCGCCACGACCGGAAACGTTCCGGTGAAGACCGTGTATCGCTCGAGCATCGATGCTGCCGGAGCGCTCGGCGCCTGGCAGGCTGAGGCGGCGTTACCCACCAGGCGGGCGTATTTCGCTTCCGGCTCGTTCAGCGGCTACCTCTATGCCGTGGGCGGCGACAGCGGAACGGTCACCCCGAACGACGGCAGTCTCACGGCCACCCGCATGGATCAGGTCGCATACGCGAAGATCGACTTGAAGACTCGCGACATTACCGCCGCCGGCTGGGTGGTCAATGGCACCGCACTGGGGAAGACGCGCTCGAAACACACGGCGGGGATTGCGAGCGGAAGCGTCCTGGTCACCGCGGGACTCTACACCGGCGCGGCCACCGGGTCATCGGAGAACACCTACGCGACGATCAACGTCGACGGCAGCGTGGGCAGCTTCGGTGGCGCGACGGGATCGAATACGATCCAGTCCCGGGGCGGCGGCAACGTTTTCAATCAGGCCGAGGCGGGTTATACCGACGGCAACGGCGCATTCCACGTGCTCGTTGCCGGTGGCGACGACGTCAGCGCGCCAGGCACCAAGCACAAGACGGTGTTCTTCAATTAGACCGAGAGAGCAGCAGAGAATGCAAAAGGGCCGGCTCGAATGAGCTGGCCCTCGGGATCATCGAGGGCTAACGGAGGCAGCCGATCCGAGTCTTGGCCACGACCACATCGTCGAACCACACGGTTCCAGCGCTCGGGTCCGTGATGTAGTTCTGCAGCCAGATGTGGTTCAGTTGCAGCGCCGCGCTGCTCCGGAACTGGATGTCCAGCGGGCCCGGCACGGTGGGCGAGAAGTTGCATTGCGAGCCGTCGGCACCAGCCGGGCAGTAATGGTCCTGCACCCAGTACCCGATCGCACCGGTCTCAGGAAACCGCTGGACCAGGACGTCATTCTTCCATACTTCGAGCTCGGCCCCTGCCGCCGATCCCATGTCGGTGTTGAGGTTGGCGTGCACCTCGAAGCACGCCCACCAGTCGTCCTCTACGGTGAAGGCGTTCCGGCTCACGAGGGCGTTCCCCCAGTATGCGCCGCCGCAGCTCGAGCACGTGTGCATCTTCATCCAGTAGTTGTAGAAATCGAAGCGCAGGTTGGGAGAGGCGCCCCACACCGGCTCTAGTCCAAAGGAGACGCGGTCGTCACCGACAGGTCTAATCCCCGCCTGCGGGTTGGGCCAGTTACTGGGAGGGTTGTAGCCGCCCAACCAGACGCCGGTGTGATGCCACGGAGCGCCAGCCTGATACTTCACGTACCAGCGCACGTACAGCTCATCGAATCCGGATCCGTCGGGTTTGAGCAGCTTCTTGTACAGGTCGGTGGCGTCGTCGGCGCTCGCGGTTGAGCCACCGGCTGTGAGCCTGATCGATGCCGCACCGCAACTCTTCGACGGCTTGTCAGCGACCAACGCCATGCTACCCGCGTTCTTGTAGTCGTCGTAGCGCGCGGTTATTGCAGCCACCGAACTCGCTTCGAAGTCTTCGTGCCAGACCACATCCGGATCATTGCCTATCCCGTGATCGCAGGGGTAGCGGTCGGCTAAGAGGCTGCCCGAAGGCTTGTTCATGTCCGAGCAGGCTGCGAGCCACAGCGAGGCTCCCAGGAGGATCCGCCTGCGGCATCCGTCTGTCATGGAGCAATGGTTACGTCTGGGCTGCCGCGGATGACGGTGACAAGTCTCACGCACCGCCGGGCTACAGGGACGGAGCGGCCGCGCGCGTCTGTGATGATTGCCCCTCCCGGGATCGAACCAGGACTCTCCTGATCCGGCGTGCGCGTCTGCCCATAGACTTGCAGAGGGTCCTGAGACGGTCTAACGTCTGCACCGACAAATTCACCAGGGCGGGCCGTGCCGGACGCCGTCAAATCGCGCTACGTCATCCAGCTCGAGCGGCCGGGCGAGCGTGTGGACATGGAGTTCGTCCGCGCTCTGCTGGGCGGCACCGGGGTCGAGCTCGACGCCGGGTACGGGCCTGTTCCCGTCAACCCCAGCCTCGGGCGCTTCGTGGTGCGCGGCTTCGCGTCACCCGAAGCTCGCGCGGTCGCCGAGCGGATCCCGGGCGTCAGGTTTT
>QHTW01000160.1 GCA_003220955.1 Gemmatimonadota bacterium
GCCCTATACGACGACGTAGTTGCGAAACTCGAAGACGCGCGCGCCGGTCAGCCGCTCGACCCAGTCAGAGAGGTAGTAGCGCAAGTGCTCCGGCTTGAGCCGCGGCGGCGCGACCTCGATCGCCGGCTGCCGCGCGCACGCCGCGATCCACTCGCGGGCGGCGGCGGGATGACTTCCGGTAAAGGGCCGCAGCAAGGGGATCCATTGCAGCGTCTCCCGTGGCCGCTCGCGCTCCAGGCGCTCGGCGGCCCAGGGATACATGTGCTGTGTGATCTGAAACTTCTGGTGGATGTCGCGCGCCGGTCGGGCCCAGCCGTAGTGAAACATCAGCGCATCGGTCGGCCGCGCCCGGACCTTCCGCAGGCCCGGACCCACGCGGAATCCCTGCGCGCCCTCGAAAGGGCGGATGCCCCTGCCGAGCCGGATGCAGCGCACTTCGCGACGATACCAGCGCCGGTTCGTCGCCACGCGATCGAAGCCGCCGTAGAAGTGCAGATAGTTCACGAGCAGTCCTTCGACGCGCTCGTCCCGATCCCATTCGGCCACCTTCTCCTTGAGGATGCGGGCTCCCGTTTCGTGCAGTACTTCATCGGCCTGGATATAGATGCCCCACGAGCCGCGACAGGCATCCATCGCGCGCTGCGTTTCGAGCGCCAGCGTGTCGTCCCCTTTGCTCATGTCCCACACGCTGTCGACAATCCGAACACGCGGGTCGTCGATCCCGGCAACGACCTCGCGAGTGGCGTCGTCCGATTTCCCGACGTTCACGACGACTTCGTCGCAGACCTCGAGCGCCGAGCGAACCGTCGGGACGATCGGGAAGTTGAGGTTGACGGCGTTGCGAACCAGGGTGAAACCGGAGAGCAAATCAGCTCCGGAACTGCAGGTTATACAACCGACGATACAACCCGTCGGCGGAGAGCAGATCGGCATGCGTGCCGCGCTCCACGATCCGACCTTCGGCGAGCACGACGATAAAGTCGGCGTGCTGCACCGTGGCGAGCCGGTGCGCGATGACGAACACCGTGCGGTGCGCCATCAGCCGGTCGATCGCCTCCTGCACCAGCCGCTCCGATTCGGTGTCGAGCGCGCTGGTCGCCTCGTCGAGAATGAGAATGGGTGGATCGCGCAGCAGCGCGCGCGCGATCGCGATCCGCTGCCGTTGGCCGCCGCTAAGCCTTGTGCCGCGTTCGCCGAGCACGGTGCGGTAGCCCTCCGGCAGTCGCATGATGAACTCGTCCGCATTGGCGGCGCGCGCCGCCGCCCGCACCTGCTCCAGCGGCATGCCCTTCAAGCCGTAGGCGATGTTTGCGACGACGCTGTCGTTGAGCAGCACCGTCTCCTGCCGCCGCAAGGACCTGCGGGTGTAGGTCGTGAGCGGCACGCCGTCCATCAGGATCTCACCCCGCGTCGGCTCGTAGAAGCGCGGCAGCAGATCGACCAGCGTGGTTTTGCCGGCGCCCGACGGGCCGACGATCGCGACGACCTGGCCGCGCTGCACCTCGAGATCGACGTCGCGCAGGACCGATTCGGACGGCTCGTACTCGAACGACACGCCGCGGAATTCGATGCGCTCGCTGAACTCCGCTGTGGTCTCGCCGGGCCGGTCGCCTTCGGCCGACGGCAGGTCGAGGACCTCGAAGACGCGCTCCGCCGACGCGACGGCGCTCGCCATTACGGTCGGGTAATTCGAGACCGATTTGATCGGAGACATCAGCCGTAGACTCACCGCCAGGAACGTGATCAGCACCGCGGGATCGAGGGTCGCCCCGAGGGCGAGCCGCGTACCCACGACGAGGATCAGCACGATCATGAAGCCGCCGAACACCTCGCTGACCGGGCTGGTGAGACTGGAGTAGCGCTGCGCCCGCAGCACGCGCTTGCGGTAGCGCTCGGCCAGCTCCGAGAACCGCGCCAGCTCGAACGCCTCGGCGACGTAGGCGCGCACCAGCTTCGCCGACGCGATCATCTCGCCCACATGGCTCGTCACCTCGCCGCGCTCGGCGGCCAGCTCACGCGAGCGCCGCCGGAGCCGATTGATCATCGGCCGGATGATGAGCAGCAGGACCGGCGCGAGCAGCAGGGACAGCAGCGTCAGTTTGACGGACAGGCCGAACAGAATGACGACGTAGACGAGGATCACCACGATGTTCTGCAGGAGCGACGCGAGCGCCGCGCTCACCGCGGTCTTGACTTGATCGGTGTCGCTGATGACGCGCGCGATCGTCTGACCGGCGCGGGTGCGCTGGAAGTAGCCCAGCGGCAGCGTCTGGAGATGGTCGAACAGCCGGACGCGCAGGTCGCGCACCACTCCTTCCTGAATCGCCACGCTCCCCACCGACGCGAGGTACGACGTGAGATTCTTCAGGAGCAGCGCGACCAGCAGGATGACGACGACGTTGCGCAGCGCAATTTCGGGGGATCCGGCCTGCAGGAACGGCCCCGCGATCTTGTTGAGCACCGCCTCGACCTGCGTACCACCTTGCGTGGGGAGCGCCGCGTTGCCGAACAGCGTTCGGAGGAACGGGATCAAGAGCACGAACGTGAAGCCGTCGAGCACCGACGAGATCACCGTCGCGACGATCGTCGCGCCGAACTGCAGCGAGTACGGGCGCAGCAGCCCGAGCAGCCGCCGCGAGCGCGGCGGAGCGGGAGGAAGAGGAGGGGGAGGAGGCGGGACGGAACTCATCAGCGCGAGCGGCGCGGCGTGAGCAGCGCCACCGGCAGGATCATCTCTTCAGGCGTCGCGCCGCCGTGCAGGAATGCGCCGCGATAGCGAGCCTGATATTCCCGCAGCTTGGTCGGATACACGAAGAAGCGGTCGCCGGTGGCGAGCAGCAGGCGGACACCCAGTCCTTTCGCCGGAAGACCGTAGGACTTGAGGTCCTCGACCATGATCGCGGCTTCCGGATCTTCGGCCCGCAGGTCCTCGCCGAACTTGTAGCGCAGGTTCGCGGTCGCGTCGCGTTTGGCGAAGACCGTCGCGGGTGTGTCGCAGTGAATCGCGCCGTGATCGGTCGTCAGCAGGACGGGGACGTTGCGGCGCTCGGCCTCCTCGAGCGCGGCGAGCACCGGCGAGCGCTCGAACCACGTCTTGGTCAAACCGCGCAACGCGTCGGCATCGCGCGCGACCTCGTAGAGGATCGCGTTCTCCGAACGGCCGTGCGTCAGCTGATCGATGAAGTTGAAGACGAGTGCCGTCACGCCTGGCTGTGCGAGGTGCGCGGGCAAGCGGCGCAGGAGATCCGCGCCATCGGCCGCCGTGAACAACTTCTCGTAGCGCACCGGGACGGGTTCGCCCACCAGCTCGCGCAGCTGCTCGGTCAGGAGGTCCGGCTCGTGGGCGTTGAGGCTCTCCTCGTCGGTGGGCGCGCCCCACCACTCCGGATGCCGCGCCGCGATTTCCATCGGAAACAGGCCGCTGAATATCGCGTTCCGGGAGAACGGCGTCGCCGTGGGCAGAATGCTGTAGTAGTGCGACTCCTCGACGTCGAACAGCGGCGTGATCAAGTCGCGCAGCACTTCCCACTGGTCGAGCCGCAGGCAGTCGATCACGATGAACACGACGCGACCCGTGCGCTTCAGGGCGGGGACCAGGAACTCGGCGCCGACATCGACGGAGAGCGGCGGGCGGTCGCGCTCCGGATCGGCCAGCCAGCGGGGGTAGTTCTTGGTGATGAACCCCTGGAAATCCTTGCGCAAGCTTTCCTGCAGCGTCCGCAACGCCTCGGAGAGACCCGGCTCGGCGGCCGCGGCGAGCCGCACTTCCCAGCGCGCTAATTCGGCGACCAGCTCGCTCCATTCGCGCCACGCGAGCGTGGCCCCGCGGCGGCCTTCCAGCTCACGAAAGCGGGTGACGAAGTCGCGCGCCAGCCGCTGCTGGCGAATGCGGTCGCCCTCGAGGAGGCGCGTGACGACGGAGAGCACCTGCCGCGGGTGGACCGGCTTGACGAGATAGTCGTCGATCTCGATGCCGATCGCGTCGCGCAGCAGCCCGTCATCTTCGCTCTGCGTCACCATTACCACGGCCATAGCGGGGTCGATCGCGCGGATCTCGGGAATCAACTCGATGCCGCGCCGCCCCGGCATCTGCTCGTCGAGCAGCACGACGCTGTAGGGCTGGCGCCGCAGCATGGCGAGGGCGTCGTCGCCGTGCGCGGCCTGCGCCACCGCGAATCCCTGCTGCTCGAGAAAGCGGCGGTGTGCGGCCAGGCCGTCGACTTCGTCGTCAATCCAGAGAATGCTCTTCGGACGCGGCATCTGCGTGACAAGCTAGTCCCGCTGGCGAAGCCGGGCAACGCGCGACTACATTGGCCGCGTGTTGCGTATTCTGTGCGTCCGGTTCAGCTCCATCGGCGACGTCCTCCTCACCACTCCCCTCGTGCGCGCACTGCACCGGCGCCATCCCGACGCCGAGCTGTACTTCGTGACGAAGCTGGCCATGGCGCCGCTGGTCGTCGAGAACCCGCACCTGACCCAGGTGATCGAGCTGGGAGCGAAGGAGCGCATCGCGGATCTCGCGCGCCGGCTCCGGGTCTTACGGCCGACGCACGCGCTCGATCTGCACGGCAGCCTGCGTAGCACCGCTTTACGTTGGCTCGTGCCCTGCCAGTGGTCGGGATACTCGAAACGTAAGTTTGCTCGCACGACACTGATTGCGACGAAGGTCAACGTGTATGGCAAGCCCGTGCCGGTACCCGAGCGCTACTTCGAGGCCGCGCGGGATCTCGATGTGCAACCGGACGGCGGCCCACCCGAGTTCTTTCTCGCGCCCGCGGCGCGCGCGCACATGGCGCACTGGCTTGCAGAGGTCGGACTCGATCCCAAACCATTCGCCGTGATCGCGCCGGGCGCTGCGCACGCGACCAAGCGCTGGCCCATCCCTCACTGGCAGGCGTTGACCGACCGATTACGGCAGCTCGGGTACGGCGTCGTCGCCGTCGGCGGCCCGCAGGATCGGGAGCTGGTGGAAGCGCTCGGCGCGCGCGTGATCAATGTCGCCGGCGAATTCACCCTGCAAGAGACCGGCGCATGTCTCGCCCGTGCCGCCGTTCTCGTGTCCGGGGACACGGGCGTGATGCACATGGCGAGCGGCGTGGGCACACCCGTGGTCGCGCTGTTCGGTCCCACGGTCGAGCCGTTCGGATTCTTTCCGTACACGAAACGCGCGGCGGTGCTGGAACGCGATCTGAGCTGCCGGCCCTGTTCGGCGATGGGCACGGAACGCTGCCCACTGGGACACCACCGCTGCCTCCAGGACATCTTGCCGGATCAGGTGGCCGACGCAGTCCAGCGACTCGTGGCATGATGAGCACCCCGGCGGAAGACCGGCTCGTGACGCTGATCGCCAAATCGGCACGCGGCCCCCAGCGGGAGGGGCTCTTCGCCCTCTGGCTCGTGGTCCGCACGGCGGAGGCGCTGCTGCCTCCCGCGCCGGTGAGCGCGAAGAATCACCGCCGGCGCCTCCAGGCGCTCGAGACGCGGCTCGGCAGCCTGGCGTTGCCTGCGCCGCTCAAGCGGGCGCTCGCCGCCGCCCGGCAGCATCTCGAGACCGCCACGCCCAATGCCGCGGCTCTGGTGCTCAGCCAGCTCACCGCACCGGCGCGCGACGTGCTCGGCGACGAGGCCGCCGACGCGGTCACCGTTGCCGCGCGCACCGCCAGATTGCATCTATAGACCATGCCATCGCCCGCGCGCCGCTTCGAGAAACACCCGTCGCTGGACAACCTCGTCGAGCGCGTGGACGCGCAGCGGCCCGGCGAAATCACCGGCGACACCATCCCAACGGGATTCGGGTCGCTCGACAAACTTCTCGGGGGCGGGTTCCGCCGGCGCGACCTGATTCTCCTCGGCGGCGATATCGGCAGCGGGAAGTCCGCTCTGGCGCTCGGCATCGCGCTGCGTGTGGCGCAGCAATCGCTCGGCGTCGCCTATCTCTCCGGGGAGATGAATGAAGAGCGCTTGATGGAGCGTGCCTTGGCCATCGAGGGGAAAGTCGCCGTGGACGAGCTGCGCGCCGCGAAGCTGAACGATCAGACACGTGCGGGCGTCGGCGCCGCCGCGGTGCGGCTGCGCGGTTTTCCGCTTTCTCTCTTGCCGCTTGCGGGCGAGGACTTTGAAACGGTCTTCGAGCGTCTCGATCCGCTGCGGCAGGTCGGTCTGGTCGTCGTGGATTATCTCCAGCTCGTGCCGCCTCCCAAGGCACGCACGACCCAGGACGAGGACACGGCGCTGGTGCTGCGCCATCTCAAAGCCCTCGCGCTGGCGCGCCAGGTGGCGCTCCTCGTCGTCGCGCAGCTCCCCGGCTTTCAATCGGGGCGGGACGCCAAGCGACCGACGCTCGACGATTACGGCGTCATGGGAGCGCCGAAGCAGCACGCCGATGTCGTGCTGTCGATTTTCCGCGAGGAGATGTACAACCCGGGCGGCGGCGTGGACGGGGCCACCGAGCTGATCGTCGCCAAGAACCGGAACGGTCCAACCGGTTTCGTGGATCTCTATTTTTATCGACGTTGGATGCGGTTCGAGGATATGCTCGACCCGGACAGATGATGTAACTTGGGACCTGGGCCAGGGATTGGGGATTAGTATGGCTGGTCACAGTAAATGGAAGCAGATCAAACGCAAAAAGGCGGTGACGGACCAGAAGCGTGGCGCCGTCTTCACCCGCCTGATTCGCGAAATCACGATCGCGGCCAAGGCCGGCGGCGGCGACCCCGGCGGCAATCCGCGCCTGCGCACCGCGATCGACGCCGCCAAAGCCGAGAACATGCCGGCCGACAACATCGATCGCGCCGTCAAGAAGGGCACCGGCGAGCTCGAGGGCGTGATCTACGAAGAGGTCACGTACGAGGGTTACGGGCCTGGGGGCGCGGCGCTCCTCATTCAGGCCACGACGGACAACCCCAATCGGACCGTCGCCGAGATCCGTAACGTCTTCCAGCGCCATGGGGCGAATCTCGCGGCCAGCAATGCCGTCGCCTGGATGTTCGACCGCAAAGGGCAGATCGTCGTGGACGGCAAGGCCAGCGAGGACGCCACGATGGAGGCGGCGCTCGACGCCGGGGCGGACGACATGGCGAAAGAGGGCGACATCTATTTGATCACGACGCCGCCCGCTCAGCTCCACGCCATCGATCAGGCCCTGCGCGCCAAGAAGCTGCCGGTGCAGAGCGCCGAGATTGCGATGGTCCCCAAGAACACGGTGAAGGTCGAGGGCAGCGATGCCAAGCGTCTGCTGCAGCTCGTCGAAAGCCTCGAGGAGATGGACGACGTCGCGAAGGTCTTTTCCAACTTCGACATCGACGCCGAGGCGATGGCGGCGGTGACGGGATGACGTGAAGGTCCTGGGCGTCGACCCCGGCACTCAGGTCACGGGTTACGGCGTGATCGAAACGGGGAATGGGACTCCCGGGATGGGCCGTCTCGTCGAATGCGGTGTGTTTCGCTTTGGCCGAAATAACTCTCTGCCTTCTCGTCTCGCCGAGCTGCACCACGAGATTGCACAGCTCATCAAGCGGCACCAACCATCGGTACTCGCGCTCGAGGATGCCTTCTATCATAAGAACGTCCGTACGACGCTCGTCCTCGGCCATGCAAGAGGGGTCATCCTGCTGGCGGCGGCACAGGCGGAGCTCGCGATCGCCCACTACGCTCCAGCCATGATCAAAAAGACCGTCGTCGGCACGGGCGGTGCGAGGAAGAACCAGGTCGGCGCCATGGTGGCGCATCTGCTGCGGCTGAAGAGCGCGCCGCAACCCGCCGATGCCGCTGACGGAGTCGCCGCGGCGTTGACGTACATTCTTCGGGCATGATCGCCCACGTCCGCGGCCGCCTAGCCGCGAAATCCGCCGATCGCGTCGTCGTCGAGACGCCCGGCGGCGTCGGCTACGAAGTCGTCGTGCCGCTGGGCGTGATGGAGCGACTGCCGGCCGCCGGCGCCGACATCACCCTCGCGACCGAGCTGGTCGTGCGTGAGGACGGCTGGGCGCTGTACGGATTCCTCGACGAAGCCGAGCGACGTTTTTTCCAGCGGCTGACGAGTGTGAGCGGCGTCGGACCCAGGATCGGCATCGCGCTCCTCTCGGCCCTCGGCGTCGAGCGCGGTGCCCGCGCACTGCGCGACAAGAACATCGCGCTGCTGTCGTCTGTGAACGGCATCGGCAAGAAGACCGCCGAGCGTCTCGCGCTGGAATTGGGAGAGAGAGTCGAAGACTTTGCGGAAGCGCCGGCCGTCACCGTCCCCGAGGGCGCCGAAGCCGCCCTCAAGGCGCTCGAACGACTGGGGTATGGGACCGCGGAGGCCGATCGGGCTGTTCGCCAGGTGCTCGCGGGGAACGGGAACGATGAAACCGAAGCACTCGTACGACGGGCCCTCCAAATTCTCACAACGCGATGACCGCCCTCCCCGCCGAAGTCACCGCCGAATGGATCTGCACGCGCTGCGGATCGACGAACCGTCGTCTCGTGCCCGCCGGTGTCACACGCGCCGAGGATGTCTGCCTGCGTTGTCACACGCCGCACGAGATCGAGGCTGATAAGCGGCCGGTGCGCTGGCTCGCGCGAGCGAAGCGGAAGTAATGGCACGCAGCGAGATCACCACGCCCGACGCCCTCGACAACGAGCGGCTGAGCGACGCGGCGCTCCGGCCGTCCCGGCTCGATGAATTCGTCGGCCAGGCGAAAGTCAAAGAGTCCCTGCAGATCGCGATCGATGCGGCGAAGCAGCGCAGGGAGCCGCTCGATCACGCGCTCTTCTTCGGCCCGCCCGGACTCGGCAAAACCACGCTGGCGTTGCTGATGGCCAAAGAGCTCGACGTGAACATCCGCACGACGTCCGGCCCGGTGCTCGAGCGCCCGGGCGATCTCGTCGGCATGCTCACCGCGCTCAAAGAGGGCGATATCCTCTTTATAGATGAAGTGCACCGCCTGCGGCCCGCGCTCGAAGAGTTCCTCTATCCCGCCATGGAGGAGTTTCGCGTGGACGTGCGGATCGCCGACGGCCCGCACGCGCAGACGCTGCCGATGCAGCTCGAGCGCTTCACCCTCATTGGGGCCACGACACGCTTTGGGTTGTTGACGCCCCCGCTGCGCGCCCGCTTCGGCCTGGTCGAGCGGCTCCACTACTATCCGCCCGACGATCTCGTCCAGATCATCACGCGCTCGGCCGGAATCCTCGGCGTCGCCGCCGACGCCGCCGGCGTCGCCGAAATCGCGCGCCGCAGCCGCGGCACCCCGCGCGTCGCGAACCGGCTGCTGAAACGCGGCAAGATCACCGCCGCCGTCGCCGGCGAGGCGCTGAAGCGCCTCGATGTCGACGAGTTTGGACTCGACGACATGGACGCCCGCATTCTCAAAGCCATCATCGAGATGTTCGATGGCGGTCCGGTCGGGGTGCAGACGGTTGCCGCCGCGGTCGGCGAAGATCCCGGGACGCTCGAGGAGGTGTACGAGCCGTTCCTCATGCAGCAAGGCTTCCTCGCGCGCACGCCGCGGGGACGGGTGGCGACCCCTGCGGCGTATCGACACTTCGGTTTTGTGCCCCCCAAATCGGCGGAGCAGGCGACTATCTTCGACGCCTAGTGCACCGTCTCTCCGATTTCGACTACGATCTTCCCGGCGCGCAGATCGCCCAGCATCCGCTGCCAGATCGCTCGGCGAGCCGGCTGCTCGTGCTCGACCGCACGACCGGCACGACACGCCACCTGCACTTCCACGATCTCCCCACATTGATTCCGCCGGGCGATTTGCTCGTCATCAACACGTCGCGTGTCATCCCCGCGAGACTGCACGGGAAACGAGACACGGGAAGCGTTGCCGAGCTCTTGTTGGTGCGGGAGCTCGACGATGGAACGTGGCTCGCGATGGGGCATCCGGGCGGCAAGCTCAAGCCGGGCCGGCGCGTCGCGTTCGGCAACGATAGCGCCGTCGAGATTCTCGAGATGTTGGGTGGCGGGCTGCGGAAGGTCCGGTTCGTGGGCGCGCTCGACGCGCGCGCGACACTCGCCAAGTATGGGGAGGTGCCGTTACCGCCGTACATCAAACGCGATCCGACGCAGGCCGATCGGGACCGCTATCAGACGGTCTACGCGACTCACGACGGCAGCATCGCCGCGCCGACGGCGGGCCTGCATTTCACGACCGAGCTCCTCGCCCGGATTCACGAGCAGCGCACGTTCGTCACGGCGATCGACCTCCACGTCGGCCCGGGGACGTTCAAACCGGTCGAGACCGAAGATCTCGACAAACACACAATGCATCCCGAGGCCTACGAGATTTCCGAAGGCGCGGCCAATTGGGTGAATAAAGTCATGGGCGTGGGGAGTGCGGTGTGGGGAGTGGGCACCACTGTCGTACGCGCGCTGGAAGCAGCCACGGACGCGAGCGGTCACGTTCGGGCAGGCGCCGGCGAGACAAGCCTCTTTATCCGGCCGCCGTATGCATTCAAGGTCGTCAAGCATCTGATCACCAACTTCCACCTGCCGCGCTCCACGTTACTCATGCTGGTGTGCGCGTTCGGAGGATATGAGCGCGTGATGGACGCCTACCGCGAGGCGGTGAAGGCAGGCTACCGGTTCTATTCTTATGGCGACGCTATGGCGATCATCTGATGTTCGACTTTTGGATCGATGAGCAATCGGGCGCCGCACGCTCGGGATCGCTGACCCTGCCCCACGGCACCGTGGAGACGCCGGTCTTCATGCCCGTCGGCACGCAGGCGACGGTTCGCACGCTCTCGCCCGCCGATCTCAAGGCCGTCGGAGCGCAGATCGTGGTCGCCAACACCTACCACCTCCACGTCCGGCCCGGCGAAGACGTCATCGCGCAGCTCGGCGGGCTGCACAAGTTCATGGCGTGGGAGCGCCCGCTGCTCACCGACTCGGGAGGCTTTCAGGTCTTCTCACTCGAGGGCTTCCGCAAAGTCGACGAGGACGGCGTCGAGTTTCAGAGCCATGTGGATGGCGGCAGGCGCAAACTGACGCCCGAGAGAGCCATCGAGATCCAATGGACGCTCGGATCCGATATCGCGATGGCGTTCGACCATGTGATCCCGGGGGGGGCGGACGAAGCAACGGCGCGCGATGCGCTGGAAAGGACGCTTCGCTGGTTGGAGCGTTGTAAGAAACGGCATTCGGAGCTTGCTGAGGGAGCACACGTTGGCCCGTCGGCACGTCGGCACGAAGGCGCCCTCGTGAGTCGTGCCGACGTGCCGACGGGCAATCAGACGTTATGGCCAATAGTCCAGGGCGGAACGTTACCCGCTCTGCGGACCGAGTGTCTTGAGCGGATAATGGAATTGGGTCCCTGGACAGGTATCGCGATCGGTGGATTATCCGTCGGCGAGCCCAAGGACAAGATGTACCAGACCATCGACGTCCTCGAGGCGCGGCTGCCACCGACACTGCCCCGTTATCTTATGGGCGTCGGGTTCCCCGCAGATCTGGTCGCCGCGGTCGAGCGCGGCGTGGATCTGTTCGATTGCGTGGCCCCGACGCGCGGGGGCCGCAATGGCTCGGCGTTCACGCCGGAAGGCACGCTGAACATTCGCAACGTGGCATATCGCACGGACGACAGCCCGTTGGACCCGAGCTGTGACTGTGAGACGTGCACGACGTATTCGCGCGGATACCTGCGGCATTTGTTCGTCGCCGGCGAGCTGCTCGGCCTGCGGCTGCTGTCGCTGCACAACGTACGGTACTTGATCCGCCTCGCGGCGGAGATGCGGGCCGCCATCCAGCGGGGCGGCGACACATTCACGGTCTGGGCCGATGACTGGCGGCGCCGCTATCAACACACGGGAGTGGCATGATCACGGGATCGTTGTCCCTGCTGCTGTTCGCCCCATCCGGCTCGGGTGGGCCGGGAGCGAGTGCGTTCATCATTCAGATCGGCCTGTTCATCGCGATCTTCTACTTCATTCTGATCCGCCCGCAGCGCCGCCAGCGCCAGGAACACGACGCACTCCTCAAGTCGCTGCAGCGCGGCGACAAGGTCCTGACCGCGAGCGGCATCGTGGGCGAGGTCGTGCACATCAAGGACGACGAAGTCACGATCCGCAGCGGCGAGGCCAAGTTCGTCATCATGCGGAGCGGGATCGCCAGCATCACGAACCGCACCGCCGTTGAGGCGAAGCCGGCGTGACGGTTCGGACGTTGCACCTGCTCGGCTCGCCCGTGCTGCGGCAGCACGCGGCGCCGGTCGCGCGGGTGGATGACGCCGTTCGCCAGCTGGTCGACGATCTCTTCGAAACGATGCGCGCCGCCAAAGGCGTCGGCCTCGCTGCGAACCAGATCGGCGTCGCCCGGCGCGTCGCGGTGGTCGACATCGGCGAGGAGGATCCACCGCCGCTCGTCCTGATCAATCCCGTCATCGTGGAACGCGGCGATGAGCTGGAGACGGCGGAGGAAGGCTGCCTGTCCATCCCGGAGATCTTCGGGGACGTCGAACGGCACGCGCGGGTCGTTGTCGAGGCGTTGGACCGCGACGGGAAAAAGTTTCGCGCCGAGGCGCAGGCGTACAAGGCGCGAGCCATTCAGCACGAGATCGATCACCTCGACGGCATTCTGTTCCTGGCCCATCTCAGCGCGGTGAAGCGCAGCCTGCTGCTCGCCAAATGGAAGAAGGCGCGCAAAGGGCAGACGGGTTATCTCAAGGAGGTCACGCCGGAGCCGGCGGGTGAGCTGTAGGTGCGTGTGGTCTTCTTTGGGACGCCCGAATTCGCCGTCCCGTCGCTGCGCGCGCTGGTCGGAGAAGGATTCGACGTCGTCGCCGTCGTCACACAACCCGACGCAGCCCAGGGCCGCTCGCGCTCGAAACTGATTCCGCCACCGGTGAAGGTCGCCGCCGAAGCAGAAGACCTCACGATCTTCCAACCCGAGAAACCCACCGACGGCGCTTTCCTGCTGCGGCTGCGCGACCTGAAGCCGGACATCGGCGTGGTGGTCGCCTACGGTCATATCCTCAAGCCCGAGCTGCTCGAGCTGCCGCGCCGAGGCATGGTGAACGTGCATCCGTCGCTGTTGCCGGAGCTGCGCGGGGCGGCACCGGTCGAGTGGGCCATCATCCGCGGTCACGACATGACCGGCGTCACGATCATCCAGCTCGATGCGGGCATGGACTCCGGTCCGATTCTGCATCAGATCCCGCATGGCATCCCGCCCGACGTGAGCGCCGGCGATCTCTCCGCCCACCTGGCGGAAATGGGCGCGCAGGCGCTGGTTGAGACGCTCACGATGCTGGAGCAGAGCGACCCGCCGCCACAACCCGTACCGCAGAATGAGGATCGCGCGACCTACGCACCGAAGCTGACGCGCGAGATCGCGCGCATCGACTGGACGAAAGACGCGCGGGCGATCGCCTGCCTGATTCGCGGCCTGGACCCGCGGCCGGGCGCCTGGACCGAGCTGAACGGTGTCGAGATCAAACTCTTCAATCCCAAAGTGATCGAGCCGCCTCCCCCGTTCAAAGGCACCCGTGCGCCCGGAGCAGTACTCTCGGCAGACGGCTCACTGGCGATCGCGACCGGCCCATTGAAAGACACCGCCGGCGGCGCGGTGGAGGTTGTCGAGGTGCAACCCGCCGGCAAGGCCCGCATGACGACCGACGACTGGCTGCACGGGGCGCGCATCGCCGCGGGCGCCAGGTTCGCGTGAGGCCAGCACTGCCGCGGCTGCACGCGATCACCGACGAGCGGATCGCGCGGCGCGCGGATCTGCCGGAAATCGCCCGCGAGTTGGCAAAGGGTGGCGGATCACAGCTCGCGTTTCATGCCCGCGGAAGGGCGCTCAGCGGCCGCGAGCATCACGACTTGGCCGTCCGACTGTCCGACAGTCCGACCGCCCGCCTGTTCGTGAACGATCGTCTCGATATCGCGCTCGCGGTTCCCACAGCCGGAGTCCAGCTCGGCAATGGCAGTCTCCCCGTCAGCGCGGCCCGCGCACTCAATCCCCTTTGGTGGATCGGTAAGTCCGTGCATGACTTGGCGGAGGCGGAGGCCGCAAGGACGGAAGGGGCCGACTATCTTGTTGTAGGGCCCGTGTTCGCGACAGCGTCGCATCCCGGCCGCTCGCCCCTGGGCCTCGGGAAGTTGCGGCAGATCGTGACGGCGGCCGGTGATCTTCCCGTCATCGCCATTGGCGGCCTCACAGCCGAGCGCGTGCGGGAGGTGCGGAGCAGCGGCGCGTACGGCGTGGCCGCGATTCGGGCCTTCTGGGACGATGTCGAGCCTGCCGAAGCCGCGCGGAGGATGCGAGAGTGGATGTCGTAATCAATGGCGAGCACAAACACATCAGAGGTGGCACGCTGCTCGAGGTGCTCGAGGAGTTGGAGCTCGACCCCCGCGCCGTCGTCGTCGAACACAATCGGAAAATCGTGCGCCGCCCCGCCCTGAGCGAGGTGACGGTTGCTACGGGAGACGCCATCGAACTCGTGCACTTTGTGGGAGGCGGATGAGAAACACCAGACGTCTGGACGTCGCGACGTCGAGGAAATGCCCTTGACGACTGCCGTTGAGACAATTCGTGATGAGCCGCTGACGATCGGCGGGCGCACGTTCCAGTCGCGCCTCATGGTAGGCACCGGGAAGTATCCCGACATGGACACCATGGTCCACGCGATCGAGGCGTCCGGCGCCGAGGTCGTGACCGTCGCAGTGCGCCGCGTGAATCTCGACCGCTCGAAGGAATCGAGCGTGCTGCACTTCCTTGATCCCAAAAAGATCTTCCTGCTCGCCAACACCGCCGGCTGCTACACGGCCGCCGACGCGATTCGGTATGCGCGACTCGCGCGCGAGGCGGGCTTCAATGACTTCGTCAAGCTCGAGGTCATCGGCGACGAAGAGACGTTGCTGCCCGACGTAGCGGGATTGCTCGAGGCCGCGAAAGTGCTCGTGCCGGAAGGTTTCAAGGTGCTCGCCTATACGAACGAGGATCTCGTGACCGCGCTGCGGCTCGAGGACGCGGGTTGCGCCGCGGTCATGCCCCTCGCCTCACCGATCGGCAGCGGGCTCGGCCTGCTGAATCCGTTCAGCGTCCGGACGATCAAGCGGCGGCTGCACGTGCCGGTGATCGTCGACGCCGGCGTGGGCACCGCATCCGATGCGTGCGTGACGATGGAACAGGGTGTGGACGGAATTCTGATGAACACGGCGATCGCGGCCGCGCAGGATCCGGTGGCGATGGCGCACGCGATGCGCCTGGCGACGATCGCGGGTCGCGCCGCCTTTCTGGCGGGCCGCATGCAGCGCCGCGAAGTCGCAATGCCGTCATCTCCGACCAAGGGGATGCTGGATTAAGGCTGCCCGCCCAACCGCCGCGCGTCGCGCGGCCCTCGAGATTCTCCGCGAAGTTCGCGCCGGCAAACCGCTCGCAGACGCGCGTGATCGTCACCTCCAGGGACTGGCCGAACGCGATCGCCGCCTCGCCTACGAGCTGTCCGCGGGCGTGCTGCGCCGCCAGCGCGAGCTGGACAGCACACTCGAGCTCGACCGCGCCGATCCCCGCCTCCACGACGTGCTGCGCCTCGGCGCTTATCAGTTGCGCTGGTTGACGCGAGTACCTTCGCATGCGGCGGTGTCGACGTCGGTCGAACTGGCTCGAGAGACCGTGGGCGAGGGAAGTACGGGGTATGTCAACCATTCGTTGCGGAGACTGACAGGTGCCGGGTTCCGGGTGTCGGCTGCCGGATCGTCCCATCCTGACTGGTTGGTGCAGCGTTGGAAGAATCAATTCGGGCCCGCCGAAACCGAGCGACTCATCGCGTGGAACGACGCAAAGCCCGAGCTCACTCTCCAGCCCGCACGTTGGGATCGAGAAACTCTCGCCAGCCGGCTCCGGGACGCAGGGCTTGACGTTACGGCGGCGCCATTTGGAGCCGGTCTGCGCATCGGCCTGACACCTGGCACGCGACACCCGGCAACACGTGATCTTCCCGGCTATTCCGAAGGCGGATGGATCGTCCAGGACCCCGCCCACTCGCTCGTCGCTCGCTTTGCGGCGATCCCGTCGGGCGAACAGGTGTACGATGCCTGCGCCGCGCCCGGAGGCAAAGCCGTCGCCCTCGAAGCCGCCGGGGCGCGTGTCCTGGCCGGTGACGCCCGCCACGAACGGATCGGTCGGCTCGCCGACACGACGCGCCGCGCGGGAGTGGCGATTCGGAGCGTCGCGGCCAATCTTGAGGCGGCGCCGCTGCGGCCGGCGAGCGTCGCCGCGGTGCTCGTCGACGCGCCCTGCACCGCGACCGGCACCATCCGACGCCATCCCGACGCGCGTTGGCGTCTGAGCTCGAACGTTTTCGCACGTATGGCCGAGAGACAACAGCGGCTGCTCGCGGCGGCGGCCGCGCTCGTGCGGCCGGGCGGACTGCTCATCTACGCCACGTGCTCGCTCGAGCCGGAGGAGAACGAACAGGTCGTGGAGCACTTTCTGAAACGGAATCGTGAATTCACGCGGGCCCTTCCCCACGCACCCGTGCCGGCGGAGCTCGTGACGGCGGCGGGGGACTTTCAGTCGCTGCCGCACCGTCACGGGATCGACGGCGCCTACGCGGCACGCCTGGCGCGAGCTCGCTGATGCGCATTCGCCGCCGCTTCGAGCCGTTTCAAGATTTCACGATCGACCGCCGCACGTGGAGATGGGTCGGCCTCGGCGCCGGCATGGTACTCGCCGGCTATCTCACGGCCTTCATGATGTTTCCAGCGCCGATTCTGCCGGGGCACCAGGCCGTGCCGCGCGTCCTGGGTCTCACGCTTGCGGAAGCGCAGGCAGAGATCCAGAAGGCAAAGCTCCAGGTCACCGACGGCGGCGCGGAGCCGCACCCGAGCGCGCCGCAGGGCATCGTGATTTGGCAGGATCCCCCGGCCGACGTCATCGCTCCCGAAGGTATGAAAGTCACCCTGGTGTCGAGCGCGGGGCCGCCCAAGATTCCGGTGCCGGATGTCGCAGGTCTCGATGCGTCGTTGGCCCAATCGATGGTCGCCGCAGCGGGCCTGGTGGTGAGCGGGGTGGAATCGGTGCAGGCCGCCGCGCCCACTGGGCTCGCGATGATGACCCGGCCGCCCGCGGGAACCGCCCTGGCACCGGGTGCCGGCCTCACCGTCGTCGTCAGCCGTGGCGCGCCGACGATCCCGGTTCCCGACCTCCTCGGCATGGCGTCAGCGGACGCACGGACCAGACTCGAGACCGAAGGGCTGCAGCTCGGCACGGTCACTCGGCGGCGCACGACCGAGGGTGCGCCCGGAACAGTTGTCGCGCAAAGCCCTGCAGCGGGGACGCTGGCAGCGCCCGGCACCGTCGTGGACGTCGTGGTGGCGCGGAGTCCGCAATGACGAACGCGGGGGGCATTCGCATCGCGCCGAGCGTGCTGTCCGCCGACCTGGCGCGCTTGCAGGACCAGGTGGCCCAGGTCCTGGAGGCGGGAGCCGACTGGCTGCATGTCGACGTGATGGACGGGCGCTTCGTCCCGAACATCACGTTCGGCGCCAGCATGATCGAGACGCTGCGCAAGCTCACCGACAAGCCGATCGACGTGCACCTGATGGTCGTCGAGCCGGAGCACTACATCGAATCCTTCGCCGGCGCGGGTGCGTCGGTGTTCACTTTGCATCCCGAGGCCACGATACACGTGCAACGCCAGCTCGACGCCGTAAAAAAGCAGGGCATGATGGCAGGCCTGGCCCTGAATCCGGGCACACCGCTGGCCCATGCGGAAGAGGTGGTGCGGGATCTTGATTTGTTGCTGATTATGACCGTGAATCCAGGCTTTGGTGGCCAGACTTACTTGGGGGGCTCCGATGATAAGATCCGTCGTGCCCACGCCCTCCGCACGACGCACGACGCACGGTTCTTTTTAGAGGTCGATGGCGGAATCAGCAAACAAACGATCGCGGCCGCGCATCAAGCGGGAGCCGACACGTTTGTGGCCGGGAATGCGATTTTCGCCAGCGCCAATCCCGGGCGCGAGGTGCAGGAGTTGCGCCGCCGCTGCATGATGACGGCATGACGAACCGGCAACAGTGGACGTTGATCGCGAGCGTGGTGACGACCGCCGTGTTTGGCGTGGCGCTCGCCATCAAGCTGCGGCCGCAGATCGATCTCCTAGAGATCGGATCGAACGCGCCCACATTCAACGCCACGGATCTGCGGACCAACCGGCCGGCCGGCATCGCGGACTATCGCGGCAAGGTCGTCCTGCTCAACATCTGGGCGACGTGGTGCCCGCCGTGCCGCGCGGAAATGCCGTCCATGGAGCGGCTGCACAAGAAGCTCGCAGGGACCGATTTCCGCATCGCGGCGGTCAGTGTCGACGGTGATGCGTTCTACAACCAGGAACAGGCTGGTCCCAAGGACATCATGGCATTCGCGAGCCACCTGAGTCTGACGTTCGACATCCTGCACGACCCGACCGGGGCCATCAGAAAGTCGTACGACATCTTCGGGGTGCCGGAGAGCTATCTCATCGATCGCGATGGGGTGATCGTGAAGCGCGTCATCGGCGCGGCCGACTGGGAGGACCCCGTCAACGAAATGCTGATTCGGCGGCTCCTGAATGCGCAGTAGCCTGGTGCAGCTGATCACCCGCAACTGGCCCATCAAGGGCGCGGCGCTGTTTC
>QHTW01000284.1 GCA_003220955.1 Gemmatimonadota bacterium
GAGCGTGTGGCCTTCAACCGGGACGGCAGCGAGAGCGAAGGTGGGGCGGGGGTGAGGGCGGCGCTCGGAGGTAACGGAGTCGGCACAACCAAGAGCGAACAGCACTGCGGCGACAAGGAGCGGAAGGCCAGCGAACGTTGCTCGCGTGCACATGTGGTTGCTCTCCGTGGAGTAGGCGCTGCGTGTGGCCGCCACGGCGTCTCGCAAAGGTTGGACCATCGTTGCGGAGTCGCAACGTGCTTAATCCCACTCACATACGACGCCTTAGTCCGTGCGAGTCGTGCGGCGCGCGCGCAGCAGATGCGGCGGCGCATCAGCCTCGGTGACGTGGGTTGCGTTTGGGGGCGTTCGAGGTGCTGACTAGGGCTCGCGTAAAGACGGCGCGCCAGCTGCGGTCGATGGGAGACCAGGTGAAATGGTCCTGATCGATCAGACGGAACGTGAACGATTCGATTCCTCGCCGGGCGGCGTTGCCGCTCGCCGGCGCGATCGGGTTGAACGCGACGAAGGGCTCGGCCATATCGAGCGTGCCCGTGAGCAGCTCGACACCCTGTAGAAGCGGCCGTTGTCGGGGTCGAAGCCGATGACGCCTTACGAGTTGACGCTCGAGGAGTCCAGCGTCTCGCGCCATTGCAGTCGCAGGCTGTCGTACAGCGACTCGAAGACGCGGGTGCCGAGTGCGAGCGGAGGTCATGCGAGTCGCATGGTGTCGTGCAAGGTGTGGGACGTCAGTTGAGGATGGAGTGTGATCGGGGTAACTTGCGGGCCAGTTTCGGGACGTAGCGCAGCCCGGTAGCGCACCTGAATGGGGTGCTCGGGCGGCGCAGCAGCAAGTACTACCAAACGTTGCATCACGCGATGTTAGGGCGTCCTCGGGTAGTACCTGCGAGTGAGAAAACCCGCCAAAATAGCACGTTGTTACTCCAAGTCTTACTCCACCGACTTCACCTTATCCGCGCGCGTTCGGGCCTGACGTTGTTCGTACAGGACGGCCGGATTTGAACCCGAACGCTCTGAACCCCTCTGTGAAGCGGCGCCCCACGTCAAGCCCATGTGAGCTTGGCGTTGTAGAACGTGACCTGGTCCCGCGCACTGCTCGAGGTGCTGCTCAGCCTTCTGTTCGCGCTCATGAGGGCGCGCGAGGGCGCCGGCGCATTCGGGTGGTGCGAAGGAGCGGACGGCGCCAACTATGCGTGGGCCTCACCTGCGGCCATGGGGTTCAACGCGCTCGCCGCTCCCGATTCAGTCATCTCGATAGGCACGCGGTAGTGCCGCTGGCCCTAGCCCGCGCGTGCCGTCACCTCCGCGGCCGCGATCCGGGGGCCGCGGATCCGGCTGGCGTCATAGGACACTCCGTCCCGCCACATGGCGTAGAGGACCCCCGCGAGCCGCCGCGCGAGGGCCACCACCGCAATCTTCTTCCCGCGTCGCCCCGCCACGCCGTGCGCCCAGGTCCGGAGCGCCACCGCCTCGGGCGACTTGGTCCGGAGCAGGCGCCAGGCCGCTTCGACCAACAGCCAGCGCACGCGACTGTTCCCTGCCTTCGTAATGGGCCCGACGTGGCGCTTTTCCCCGGAGCTCCGCTCGCCCGGGACCAAGCCCAGGTAGGCTTCGAACTGGTGTGCGGAGCGAAACCGGGCAATGTCGTCGATCGTGGCGACGACGGCGCTCGCCGTAACTGGGCCGATGGCTGGTGCCGTGGCGAGTCGTGCGACGACGGGATCCGTCGCCGCCAGCGTGGCGACGCGCCTATCGGCGGCGGCGATCTGCTCGTTTAGGGGCGCCAGCACTGTGAACAGCGGCTGCAGCTCGGCCTCGAGCGCGGAGGACAGCGACAGCGCACCGATGCGCTGGGCGACGAGGTGACTTTCGCTGCTCGTCACCCGGAGGCCGTCGCGCCGCACCAGCGTCTTCGCCAGCGCCACGTACCGGGTGCGCGTGCGGACGAGCGCGTCCCGCACGGCGAGCTCCGCGCGGACGTGACGTCGCGGCTCGGACAGCCGGTGGGCCAGGCGGTAGGCCCGCGTCTGGCACGCGTCCATCAGCGTCCGCGCATCGCGCCGATCCGTCTTGGTGCGCCGGGAGCGCGTGGCATACATCGGTGCGTAATTCGGATCGGCCACCAACACCTCGTGGCCGAGCGACTCCAAGTGTCGCGCGACCCACTCGCTCTCCGTACTCGCCTCGAGCAAGATCTTCGCCCGCGGGCGATCCCCCAGCACCGCGGTGAAGCGCTCGCGACTCGTGACGATCCGGCGCTCGGTGATGGTCCCGTCCGCGTCGCAGATGCAGAGCTGGCTCTCGCGCTGGTGCAGATCCAATCCTATGATATCCATGGCGGCTGGCCTCCCGGTGGTGCGCCCCGTCGCAAAACGGTGAGCGCGTTTCCTTATTGTGGGGCACTAGCCTGCCACCACGTCACCGTGGAGGTCCAGCCCGCCGCTTCATACCAACTATGCGCTCAATTAGTCGGGCGAGTCACGACAAACAGTAGCAATCACGCGATGTTCTGGGCATCGGTGTCGCAACAGCAAGTTTGAAGATCAACCCAAAGTCGTGACAAGCTCACAACAGAACTCACAACATGTGACGCCGAGCCCGACGTCGCGTAATAGGCGATGACCGTCTGGGGGAGGTTGGGAAGTTGAATGGCGACCCGCTGATCCTTGGTGATACCAGGGCCGCTAACGCGGTAGCGAGGCGATCGACCTGATCCTTGAGGGGCGCGCTAGCGCTTGTT
>QHTW01000289.1:0-1927 GCA_003220955.1 Gemmatimonadota bacterium
CGGAGAGAATGACTTCGCGCCCATCTTCCCCGATGGGGACGACTTTGACCTGACCCTTCGCGACGACGTAGAGCGCGTCGCCGGGATCGTCCTCGAACAAGATGACGGAGTTTTTGGGGTAGGCGCGGTCACGGGCCACTTCCACCACCCGTTGCAGGTCGGCGGCGGACAGCTGGCTAAAGAGCGGTACCTTTTGCAGCACGTCGGCAGCAGACACGCGAACACTTTACGCCGTGTCGCAACCGGTGTCAAATGAAGCCGATGTCGAAGCCTTGCCCCCAAGTTCGTGCGCCAGCTATATTTCCGCACTTCGTTCAGTCCGACAATCAGGTAAGGATGTGTGTCGTGAAAGCCGGAATTCACCCGAAATACCAGCGGGCGACGGTCCAATGCGCGTGCGGCAACACGTTCGTGACGCGCTCGACCACGCCCATGATTCACGTTGAAGTCTGCGCCAACTGTCATCCCTTCTTCACTGGCAAGCAGAAGCTGGTCGACACCGCCGGCCGCGTGGAGCGCTTCCGCCAGAAGTACGCAACCAAGGCCGGAGCGAGCTAATCCCGTGGAGGCCCGACTCCGCCAGGCGCTCGCGCGGGCGGAGGAGGTCGCCCGGCAGTTGGCCGACCCCGCCACCGCGCGGAATCCAGCCAAACTGAAACAGCTGGGGCGCGAAAGCGCCCAGCTGGAGGCTGTTCGCAGGGCCCACGAGCGTCTGGAGCGGCTCGAAGGCGAGCTGGCCCAGGCACGCGAGGTGCTCGCCGACAAGGATCCGGAGCTGTCGCAGCTGGCGCGCGCCGACGTCGAGCGGCTGCGTCCCGAGATCGACCGGCTGGAAGCGGAGCTCGCCGAGCTGCTCACCCCCAGCGATCCGTTCGAGGATCGCGACGCGATCGTAGAGATTCGCGCCGGGACCGGTGGCGACGAGGCCGCGTTGTTCGCCGCCGATCTGTTTCGGATGTACACCCGGTTCAGCGAGCGGCGCGGCTGGAAGGTTGACATCCTGTCGCTGTCCGAAGGCACCCTCGGCGGTCTGAAGGAAGCGGTGTTTGCGGCGCGCGGACCCAAAGCGTACGGCACCCTGCGCTATGAGTCAGGCGTGCATCGCGTGCAGCGTGTCCCCGTCACCGAGCAGCAGGGCCGGATCCATACCTCCGCGGCGACCGTCGCTGTCCTGCCCGAAGCCGAAGAGGTCGACGTGAAGATTGAGGACAAGGATCTTCGCATCGACGTGTTCCGTTCCGGCGGCCCCGGCGGCCAAAGCGTGAACACGACCGACAGCGCGGTGCGCGTGACGCATCTCCCCACCGGCCTCGAAGTGAAATGCCAGGACCAAAAATCCCAGCTGCAAAACAAGATTAAGGCGCTCGAGATCCTGCGCTCGCGGTTGCTCGACCGGAGGGTGGCCGAGCAGGAGGCGGCGCGGGCGCGCGAGCGGCGCGCTCAGGTCGGGACGGGCGATCGCTCGCAGAAAGTCCGGACGTACAACTTTCCGCAGAACCGCGTCACCGATCATCGGATCCACTTCACGACGCACAACATCGATCAGGTGATGGACGGTCGACTCGACGAGCTGATCGCGGCGGTGAAGACCGCGCAGGAGAAGGAGAGACTTTCTGCTTAAGACCGCGGCGGTCTGGGCGTCCCTCCTGGGCGTTTCTGTGGGTGAAGCCTGGCTGCGTCGTCATGAGCCAAAGTCTCCCGAGCTCCTCGCACGGTATCACGCTGCGCTGCGCGAGCTGGAGCGCGGAGTGCCGTTCGCTTACGCCGTGGGCACGGTCGGATTCCGCACCATGGAGTTGAAGATCGATTCGCGGGCGCTCATTCCCCGTCCCGAAACCGAAGGGCTCGTCGAGCTGGTCCTCGCGCGCCGCACGAGCGGGCGAGTGGCCGACATCGGCACCGGCTGCGGCTGCATTGCGCTGTCGCT
>QHTW01000289.1:1967-3128 GCA_003220955.1 Gemmatimonadota bacterium
CGGCCGCACTCGGGCGTGAGAATGTGAAACGGGTCGCGCCGAGCACGCCGGTGGAAGTGCGCGAAGGGAACATGCTCGCGCCCCTAGTGGACAAGGCAGAGCGGTTTCGGGCGATCGTGTCCAACCCTCCGTACCTCACCTCCGCTGATCACGCCGATCTCGACGCTTCAGTCGCGGGTTTTGAACCGCGTGAGGCGCTCGTCAGCGGTAGCGACGGCCTCGACGCGACGCGCGAACTCTTTGCGGAAGCGGGGGCATTGCTCGAACCGGGTGGACTGCTGGCACTCGAGATCGATGAACGGCGAGCCGCTGCCGTTCGAAACGTCGGCCGGCGTTTGGGCTGGAACGTTGAGATTTACGACGATCTGTTCGGTTGTCCGCGTTACGCGCTCTCTATAAAGGAGGCTTAGTGCTCGAAGAGAAGGCGGAAGACCTGGGGCGCGTACTCGGCCAGACTGAGGAGTACAAGGCGTTACGTCGCGCGACGGAAGGATTGCGCGAAGACCAGGCGGTGCAGCAAGTGCTCGCGGACGCGGAACGGCTCGCGCAGGAAATCGAGCGCGTCGCGCAACAGGGCAAAGAACCGACCAAGGAGCAGGTCGAGAAATACGACCAGGCGCTCCAAAGCGTGCAGGGAAATCCGGTGTATCAACAGATGGTCGCGGCGCAGGCCAATTTCGAAAAACTGATGGCCCGAATCAATGCCCGCATTTACGAGGGCATCAAGAAGGGCGCCGCGAGCCCGATCATCACACTCGGATGACGTTTGTTGTGGTGGAGGGCCCGGAGGGCGCCGGCAAATCGACGCTCGTGCGCTGGCTCGGCTCCACGCTGCGCGCTGAGGGCCGAGATGTCCTGACCGTCCGGGAGCCCGGTGGAACGCCGCTGGCTGAGGCCGCGCGCAAGTTGGCGCTGAAATCGCGCCATGACCGGGCATTCGGCGCCGAGCTGTTTCTGTTTCTCGCGGCGCGCGCCGATCTGGTGGAACGCGTGATTCGCCCCGCGCTGGAAAGCGGGCAAGTCGTCATCGCCGATCGGTTCGGCCTGTCGACGCTGGCCTATCAGGTGGCTGGGCGGGGCCTGCCGCGCGCGGATGTCGAAGCGGCGTTGCGGGTCGCGACGGGAGGCCTGTGTCCCGAGCTTACCCTGATCCTCGACGTC
>QHTW01000161.1:0-406 GCA_003220955.1 Gemmatimonadota bacterium
CCTGATGATTCTGTCGACGTTCCTCTCCTTCCTCCTGTATCGCCGCGCGAATATCCGGCAGGTGGTGCCCTGGGCCAAGACGGGCACACGGATTCAGGCGGCGATGTTCGTCATCGCCGCGGGCGTCGTGCTGTTCTTCGGCATCCGCGGCTATTTCGTCGAAGCGATCGTGCGCATCGGATACTCGGTGTATCAGGTGGGCGCCGTGCTAGCGTGCATCGTGTTCGTGACCGTGATCGACGTACTCATGGCCCGCGGCGCGCAGTCGCTCGGCGCGATTCAATGGGGCAAGATGCCGCCGCGCTCGCAGTACGCGCTCTTCATTCTCGCGGTCACCTTCACGTGGCTGATGGGTCTGATGGGATTCGCGCGCAGCGGCATCCGCCAGCACTGGCATGTCTGGCAG
>QHTW01000161.1:432-8019 GCA_003220955.1 Gemmatimonadota bacterium
CGCTGGGCTGCGCCGCGATCATGATCAGCACCTGCGTGCTGATCTTCCTCTCCCTCGTCGGCTTCATCTTCTGGCTCGGCGGGCTCGCGGAAAAATCGACGTTCGTTCCGTCGACGGAGGCGCCGCATGTGGGCCACTAACCTGCGCATCATCGGGATCGTGCTCGGCACCCTGGCGCTCTATACGCTGATCGCGAACAAGATCCCACAGGTGCAGTCGGAGGTCCCGCACGCGCTCACCCTCGGCGCCAACGTGACGCCCGAGCAGCTGGTGGCTGCCGGCGACCAGCTGTACCACGGCGCGGGCGGCTGCACCGCCTGCCACGGACTCGGCACGCGGGCCCCGAATCTCCTCACGGACGAGAAGGGACTGGGCCCGATCGGCGCGCGCTGCGGCAAGCGCGAGGCCGGCAAGGACTGCAAGGCCTACCTCTATGAGTCGCTCACGAGCCCACGCGCCTACGTCGTGTCCGGCTATGAACCGATCATGCCGGAGATGGGTCGCATCCTGTCGCCACAGCAGCTCTGGGCGCTGGTCGCGTTCTTGGAATCAAATAGCGGGACGGTGGACGTGAGCGCGGCGGATATTCCTGCCGCCAGTGCCGCCTCTGGCGCCACTTCCGGGGCGGCAGGGATTGCGAATGGGAGTACGGACCCCATGACGATGATCCGCGGCGCGGGCTGCACCGGCTGTCATAAGGTCGGCACCGAAGGCGGCGCCATTGGGCCAAACCTGACCCATGTCGGCTCGCGGTTGTCGGCGGCGTTGATCCGCGAATGCATTCTCAGGCCTGATACTCGGGTCGCCAAAGGCTATGAGAAGTTCGTCGGGGTCATGCCGAAGATGTTCGGCAATCAGCTGACCGGCGCGCAGCTCGAAGCGCTGGTGCAATTCCTGTCGAGCCAGAAATGAGAGCCTACCTACGCCACCCGTTCTGGCAGGCCGTGGGCCTGTTCGTGCTGGCGTATCTCGTGATCGTATTCGTCATCCCGATGCTACCGGGCAGCGCTATGGTGCCCAGCAGCGTCGTGTTGCAGTACATGGCGACGGTGCTGGTCGGGATCCTGATCTGGGTCAGCGATGACGAAGCGCGCTGGACCACGTTCAAGGAGCCGTTGCACGAGGTGCTCATCCAGCCGCGGCTCAAGCTGGTCCGAAACGGCCTGCTCGCAGCCGTCACACTGGTCGTGGGCTGTCTCACCTACAGTCAGGTGAAGGCGAGTGTCGCGGCGCCGCCGAATCTCCGGTCGATTCACCCCGCGCCGCCCTCGCAGATCACGTTCCGCGGCAAGACGATCACACTCGTGGGCCTTGAGAACCCGTTGCGCAAACAAGGAGAGATGGCGCCGCATGTCGCGCAAGGTCGCCGAATCTATTATCAAAACTGCGTGCCGTGTCACGGCGATCATCTCGACGGCCAGGGCCATTTCGCGAGTGGGTTCAATCCCCTGCCGGCAAATTTTCAGGACAACGGCACGATCGCGCAGCTGACGGAGAGCTTTGTGTTCTGGCGCATCGCCAAGGGCGGCCCCGGGCTGCCGCGCGAAGGAACACCGTGGAATTCGGCGATGCCCGCGTGGGAAGACTATCTGACGGAAAACGAGATCTGGTCGGTCGTGCTGTTTCTGTATGATCAGACAGGATGGAAGCCGAGGACGTGGGAAGTGAGCGGGGGGGCCAAGTGATGGCGGTTGGGCGGTTGGGCGGTTGGGCGGTTGGCTTGGCGATCCTTCTAACCGCCGAACCGACGAACCGCTTAACTGCCCAGGATACTACTGCCGGGAAGCACGTTTATCAGAAGTGGTGCGCCGGCTGCCATGGCGACAACGGCGCGGGCGATGGTCCCGCTGCGAAGCACATGATCCCGCCTCCGCGCGACTTCACGGGAGCCATCTACCAGATCCGCTCGACACCCAGCGGACAGCTTCCGACCGACGCCGATTTGCTGCGCTCCATAGATGAAGGGCTCTTTGGCACGGCCATGCCGGGGTGGAAGAGTCGGCTGTCCGACCGGCAACGCCGCGACGTGTTGGCGTATATCAAGACGTTCTCGAGCTTCTTCACCGATACCACGCAACGGCCGCAGCCGATCGCGTTCGGCAGTGCGCCTGGCGGCGGCGGCGCGGAGGCGTTGAAGGTGGGTCGTCAGCTCTACGACTCCATCGGCTGTCGCAAGTGCCACGGGGATCAGGGCCGGGGCGACGGGCCGTCGGCGCCCACGCTGAAGGACGACGCCGGCCATCCAATCTTTGCGACGAATCTGCACGAGAACTGGCGCTTCAATGGCGGCGGCACCGTGGAGGACATCTACCACCGCCTGCGCACCGGCCTGGACGGCACACCGATGCCCTCGTTCAGCGATCTCCTGGAGAACAAGTTTCTCACGGACGAACAGCTGTGGCGCGTCGCGCAGTACGTGCGCAGCCTGTCGCCGAAAGAGACGCCCGTCGTCCGCGACGTCCTCCACGCGCCCCTCGCGAAGCGACTCCCGCATTCGCCCGATGACTCCGCCTGGACGGCTGTCGATGTGTACTGGTTCCCGCTCGTAGGCCAGATCGTCCACAAGCAGCGCTGGTTTGCGCCGGCCGTGACGGGCGTCTGGGTGAAGGCCGTGCACACCGCGGACTCGATCGCGCTGCGGGTCGTCTGGGACGATCGCTCGGAGAGTCCCGACACTGCTTGGCTGGGACACATTGGTCGCGTGCTTGCGAGCCTGGACACCGACGACTCGACGCGCGAGCAACCCGCGCCTTGGCCGGACCAGCTGGCCGTGCAGTTCCCCGTGACGATTCCCTCGGGAATGGAACGGCCGTATTTCCTGATGGGCAGCGCCAGTGCACCGGTCTACCAGTGGCGCTGGTCGAGCAGCTCGCGGAGCGCCGCGGTTGCCGGCCTCGCCCGCGGGATCGACCGGTTCGATCCGTTGCCTGGAGGGGCGCCTGGTGCGCAGGCGGTGTACGACCACGGTCAGTGGCGCGTCGTCTTCACCCGCGCACTTGCTTCCGCCGATACCGCCAGCCAGTTTCCGTTCCGGAGCGGTCGTGCCATCCCCGTGGCGTTCTTCGCGTCGGATGGGTCCAACGGAGAGCACGGCACGCGCATGGCCATCAGTACGTGGTACTTCCTCGCCCTCGACGAACCGGTGCCGGCTCGGGTGTTCATCTCGCCGGTCCTCGCCATGGTGCTGACCCTGGGGTTGGGCATGCTCGTCGTGTGGCGCGCGCAGCAGAAGACTTCATACCGGAAGGGGAGGCAGTAATGAACGGCCGAATCTTCAGCGTGGTGGGCGGGATGTTCCTGCTCACCGTGTGCAGCAAAGGCAATCAGAGCAACGCGGCTCCGGTGGCCCCGCCCCCGGCGCCGGCGGCAGCCGCGGACATTGCGACGGCCGGCGGGACGATCACCGGCAAGATCAAGTTCACCGGCACGGCGCCGCGCAATCCCGCGATCGATATGAGCGAAGAGGCGGCGTGCAAGGCGAAGTATCCGACGACGCCCACCGAGGAGAACGTCGTGTCGGGGCCGGCCAACGCCCTTGCCAACGTGTTCGTCTACGTGAAGTCCGGCGTGCCGGCGGGCCAGACGTTCACGGCCCCGACGACGCCCGTCGTGCTCGATCAGAACGGCTGCCGCTATCACCCGCACGTTCTCGGGATCATGGTGGGCCAGCCACTCGAAATTCAGAATTCCGACCCCGTGCTCCACAACATCAAGGCGATCGCCAAGGCGAATCGTCCGTTCAACGTCAGCCAGCCGGGCGCCGGGATGAAGACGTCGCGCACATTTTCGGCGCCCGAGGTGATGGTCAACCTCGAGTGCAACGTCCACGGCTGGATGCACGCCTATGCCGGCGTGCGCTCCGATCCGTTCTTCGCGGTCTCGAAGCCGGATGGCAGCTTTACGATCAGCGGCCTGCCGCCCGGCACGTTCACGATCGAAGCGTGGCACGAGAAGTTCGGCACCCAGACCGCGACGGTGACGATCGCCGGAACCGAGAGTAAGACGGCCAACTTCACCTTCGCCGCGCACTAGGCGCGAGGAGAGCTCGATGCGTTGGTGGCTTCCCGACGCAGGATCGACGTTCGCCGGTCCGATCGACGCACTGTTTCTGGCGATCCTCATCATCACGGGGATTGCGCTCGTGCTCGTCGAGGTCGGATTGGTGACGTTCGTGATTCGCTACCGCGGGCGTCCCGGGCGGAAGGCATTCTATACGCACGGCTCGACGCGCTCGGAAGTGATCTGGACGGCGATCCCCGCCGTGACGATGGTGGCGCTCGGCCTGATCAGCAATCACTACTGGGTGCTCATCAAGGACAAAAGGAGCGTCCCACCGAACGCGTATCACCTGGGTGTCCATGCCAAACAGTTCGAGTGGCAGGTGACATATCCGGGGCCGGACGAGAAGCTCGGCACGAGTGACGACTTCACCGTTCGCAACCAGCTGCACGTGATCGTCAACCAGCCGTTCGCCGTCGAGCTCACCTCTGAGGACGTGATTCATTCGTTCTTCGTCCCCGAGTGGCGTCTGAAACAGGATGCCGTGCCGGGAATGCACATCACCGCCTGGTTCGAGGCGACCAAGACGGGCGAGTTCGAGCTGGGCTGCGCGGAGCTGTGCGGGATGGGACACTACAAGATGCGGGCACGCGTATTCGTCCACACGCCCGACGAGTATAAGGCCTGGGTCGCTCAACAAGCCGCCGGAGGAACCGAATGACGAGCGTCGCGCACGCCAAGCCGCAGGGAGGGGGGGGGGGTCACGACGCACACGCGCCGATGAGCTTCTGGCGCAAATACATCTTCTCGACCGATCACAAGATCATCGGCATCCAGTTCCTGTTCGTCAGCCTGTTCTTCCTGCTGGTAGGCGGACTGCTGGCGATGCAGATCCGCTGGCAGCTGGGATTCCCCGGCAAGCCGCTCCCGGGCGGCGGGATCCTGCCCGAGACGATGGTGTCGGGCGGCGTGATTCTCCCCGAGTATTACGTCCAGCTCGTGTCGATGCACGGCACGTTCATGGTGTTCTTCGCCATCATGCCGCTGCTGGTCGGCGTGTACGCCAATTTCCTCATTCCGCTGAAGATCGGCGCGCACGACATGGCGTTCCCGCGCATCAACATGGCCTCGTTCTGGCTGGCGCTGCTCGCCGGCCTGATCATGACGGCGAGCTTCTTCGTGCCGAACGGGCCGATTCGGTCCGGGTGGACGAACTACGCGCCGTTGGCGGCGCGGCCTGACCTCTCGGGCGTGACTGTCGGCCAGATGCTCTGGTGTATTTCGATCGTGGTCCTGGGGCTCTCGTCGGTGCTGGGCTCGCTGAACTACATCACGACGGTGATCAACCACCGCGCGCCGGGCATGACGTGGTTCCGGATGCCACTCTCGGTCTGGGCGCTCTTCATCACCGCCATCCTCGGCGTGCTCGCGCTGCCCGTGCTGCAAGGCGCGGCGATCATGCTGCTGTTCGATAACGTCCTCGGCACCCACTTCTTCGATCCGGTGGCGGGCGGCCAGGCGCTGCTGTGGCAGCATCTCTTCTGGTTCTTCGGCCACCCCGAGGTCTACATCCTGATTCTGCCGGCGATGGGCATGGTCTCCGACATCATCGCGAACGGCAGCCGCAAACCGATCTTCGGCTATCACTCGATGGTCTTCGCCATCATCGGGATCGCATTCCTGGGCTGGATCGTCTGGGGCCATCACATGTTCATGAGCGGCATGAACCCGACCCTGGGGTCGACGTTCATGGTCTCGACGCTGCTCATCGCGGTGCCATCGGCGATCAAAGTGTTCAACTGGCTGGGCACGATCTGGCGCGGCAACATCCGCTTCCACGTGCCGATGCTCAATGCCCTTGGGTTCGTTTCCATGTTTACTATCGGCGGCTTGTCAGGAATCTTCATGGCAGCCACGCCCGTGGACATCCCGCTCCACGATACGCAGTTCATCGTGGCCCACATCCACTATGTCCTGTTCGGCGGATCGCTGTTCGCGCTGTTCGCGGCGATCACCTACTGGTATCCCAAGATGTTCGGCCGGATGATGAGCGAGCGGATCGGGAAGGTACATTTCTGGCTGACGTTCATCTTCTACAACATGACGTTCTTCCCGATGCACATCATCGGGATGGGCGGCCAGATGCGGCGCATCTACGATCCCACGATCTACACCTTCCTGAAGCCGCAGCAGCCGCTGAACGTGTTCATTTCGTATTCCGCTTTTGCGCTCTTCGCCGTGCAGATCCTGTTCGCGTTCAACTTCCTGTGGAGCCTCAAATTCGGGAAAAAGGCACCGCAGAATCCCTGGGACGACAACGGCATGGAGTGGTCGCTGCCGAATCCCGCGCCGCACGGCAACTGGGAGCGGACGCCCAACGTCTACCGCGGGCCGTATGAGTTCAGCGCACCCGAGGCCGGCGATAAGGACTTCTTGCCGCAATACCTGAAGCTGCCCAGCGACCGCGATCCTGTGCCGGCGCCGCTGCCGGCCGGACATTGACCGGGAGAATGCGATGACGCACGCGACGCAAGCCCTCGATCAGATGCGGCCGCCATCCCCGGCCGAGCCGGGCGCGGGGGTCTACAGCAACAAGCTCGGGATGTGGGTTTTCCTGGCCAGCGACGTGATGTTCTTCACGGCGCTGATCGGATCGTACATCGTGCTCCGCTTTGGTGCGCCAGGAGAATGGGCCAAGCCGGGCGCGGTGTTGAACGTCCCGCTCACGGCGGTGAACACGTTCCTGCTCATTTGCTCGTCCGTATCGATGGTGAAGGCGTACGCCGCGATTCAGGACGGCAAGAAGTACTTCCTGCGGCCCGTGCCCGGGAAGCTGCTCCGCGACGGCGGGCTCAAATTCTGGATGCTGGTGACGATGATCTGCGGCGCGGCGTTCGTGAGCGTGCAGGTCGTCGAATACATCAAGCTCGTCGGGCACGGCTTCACGCCCGCCGGCTTCCGCGAAGGCTCGACGCTCGCCGAGCATGCCGTGGGGGATCCGATCAAATACGGCGCGACCGTCGCGGGACTGTACGGTTCCTCGTTCTTCACGATGACGGGGTTCCACGGTTTTCACGTGACGTGCGGCGTGATCAGCATGACGTATCTGTATTTCACCAAGGTGCTGCCGGAGAAGTACTCGCCGCAGGATTATCGCGGGATCGAAGTGATCGGCTTGTACTGGCACTTCGTCGACCTGGTGTGGATCATCCTTTTCACGATCGTCTACCTGATCTGAGGCCCGGTTCATGACTGCCACGAGCTCTCCCCACGCCAGCACTGAGCACAAGCGGCCGAACTACGTTCTGATTTGGCTCTACTTGTTCGTGCTCACGGTCGCCGAGGTCGCGCTGGCGTTCGAGCTGCCGGTGTCGCGTAACGTGAAACTGTTGTTGCTGCTCTTCCTCGCGGTCTGGAAGGCGCTGCTGGTGGCGCTGTTCTTCATGCATCTCAAGTTCGAGCGCTGGCGTCTGCGTCTGATCTTCATCGTCCCATTGCCGCTCGCCGCGATTCTCGTGACCGTTGCGATCATGGAGAAGGTATTCTAGCCAGGTCGCTGCTCGAGCTCACCAAGCCGCGCATCACGCA
>QHTW01000163.1 GCA_003220955.1 Gemmatimonadota bacterium
GGGCTGCAACACCTGCCACTCGAACATCGACCTGTCCGGCCGCCCGGATAACCAGTTGATCAAAGTCGGGCCGGAGCTCGGCGGACGGCATCTGGCGCGCGAATATGTGATTCAGAAGATCAAGAACGCCGCGTCCCAAATCATGCCGGATCTCGGCCTAAGCGATGCCGAAACGGCGGCGATCGCGACGTTCTTGAGCGGGGAGCGCACCGCGGCGACCGGCAGCGGGCACTAGGTCCGTCGGGGCGTTCAAGCGCGCGGGTGGTAACTCCGATGCACCGTCTGGAGGTAATCCCGGTCGATATGGGTGTAGAGCTGGGTCGTCGCGAGGTCCACGTGGCCCAGCATCTCCTGCACCGCCCGCAGGTCCGCGCCTCCCTCCAGCAGATGCGTGGCGAACGTGTGCCGCAGCGTGTGCGGCGTGACACGCTTGGCGAGCCCGGCGCGCCGCGCGTTCGCCTTGATGATGCCCCACGCCCCGACGCGCGACAGCGGCGTGCCGCGGGCGTTCAAGAACAGAAAGCCGCGACCTTTCCCACGGTCCAGGGCTGGCCTTACTTGTTCGACGTACATCGAGACTTCCCCAATCGCTCGCCGCCCGACGGGTACGAGACGTTCCTTCCCCCCTTTCCCGAATACCCGGGCGACGCCTTCCTTGAAGAACAGATCCTGAAGCTTCACGCCGACGAGCTCTGACACGCGTACCCCGGTGGCGTACGCGAATTCCAGGAGCGCATGATCGCGAATCGCCAGGGGTTGATCGGGGTTGGTGGCTTCAGACCGCGGGCAGCGTACGCCACCGCTTGGGCGATTCGATCCGCTCACTCGGATCTCGCGCGGCGAGACCCTCCCCCACCAGGAATTTGTAGTACGTGCGGATCGCCGAGATCTGGCGGCCGATGGTCGTGGGCGCGAGTCCCAGGTCTTTGAGGGAGTAGATGAACTCGCGCAGCTGGGCAGCGGAGAGCTGCTCGGGGGATCTCGCGCCGTGACGCGTCGCGTACTCGGCGAGGCGGGTGATGTCGCGGAGATAACTCGCGACGGTGTTCGCACTATTCCCGGCCTCGAGACCGAGGTAATCGCGGAACTGCTCGAGACGAAACGCTCGCGCTATTGAGGAGGATGGCGCCGGCGCCGAACGATCCATATCACGATCACCAGGACGAGGACCCCCGCGACGATGGCGAGGACCGAGTTGACACGCCCGATCATGCGCACCACGACCTCGAGATTCGTTCCCAAACGGCCGACGAGGTACGTGAGCGCGCCGTAGTACACCGCCGAGGCGAGCGCCAGGGGAATCAGGGCGCGCCAGGGAGGAACGCCGGCAATCCCGGCGAAGGGCATCACGACGCCGCGCCAGAGCGGCAACAGGCGTGACAGAAAAATGCCGTACGTGCCGTGGCGGCGATACTGCTCGGCGATGTGCGCGACGGTTTGCGGGGTAAAGATGTACCGTCCCAGGACGCCGCGAGATACCAGAGCGCCGTGGCGCCGGGCGAGCCCATAGACGGCCGCTCCCGAGCCCACGTTCGCCGCCCAGGTCAGGATGAAAACCAGCCACGGGTTCATCACGCCGCGGCCCGACAAGAACGCGCCGAGTGCGACGGCGACGTCGGCGGGAACAGGCGGAAAGATGTTTTCGACGGCGGCCAGCACGGCGATCAGCGCGTACAGCGGCCCGGTGGGGAGTTGCTCGAGAAACGCGAGAAAGTCCGTCAGGAGACCGAATGTCCTCCGCTCAGCCGCTGGGCACTCGGCCCGGTGAGCGTTGCGACCGCCATGACGGCGATGCCTTCGCCCCGGCCGATCCAGCCCATGCCCTCGTTCGTTTTGGCCTTTACGGAAACGTGCGCCGGCCCGGTGAGCAGCGCTTCAGAGAGCTTTTCTTCCATGGCGTCGATGTGGGGCGCGAGCTTGGGTTTCTCGAGAATCACCGTGACGTCCGCGTGGACGAATTGGAATCCCGCTTCTACCACTTTCAGGAAGGCCTTGTTCAAGAGGTCGAGCGAGTGGGCGCCCTTCCACTGCGGATCGTCGGGGGGGAACAGGCGCCCGATGTCGCCCAGCCCCGCGGCGCCAAGAATCGCGTCGGTCAGGGCGTGCGCGACGGCGTCCGCGTCGGAGTGGCCGGCCAGGCCTTGGGCGTTCGGGATTTCGACGCCGCCGAGGATGAGCTTGCGGCCCTTGGCGAAGGGATGCGAGTCATACCCGATCCCGACGCGCATTAGGAGAGCGGTTTCATGGGTTGGGTAAAATAACCTCTAAAGTCGGACTGTTCTAACCACTCCCTCTTTTTTGGGGGGCCAATAAGGCGCGCACCATGTCATCCTGAGCGCCGCAGGCGCGAAGGACCTGTTTTGCAGTTTTCCGCCTCAAATCCCGCTATAGAAGGTATGAAAGTCTTGATGACGCGAGGCGCGTGCATCGCAGCGGTGTTCCTCATAGCAGGCTGCTCCTATTGGGGACGGCGTCCCCTCAATGAGCTGAAACCCATCGACCCCGACGTCCCTATTTGGATCTGGACCAAGAGCGGGGTCGAGCAATGGCGTCGGGTGGAAATCACTCCAGACTCGGTCTCGGGGGTGCCGTGGAAAGCGCCGATTACCGCGGACCACCCGTGCGCGATGTGTGGTCGGAGCATTCCCCGCGCCCAAGTGGATTCCCTGAAGGTCGGCTACACGACGTGGGCGATACCGTACTCGGTATTGCCTTTCTCGTGGGGGAGTCTCGTTCCCGTCACTGAGGGGAACCTCAATAGATCGGCTGGTCAGGCAGCGAGCTCGGTGGTAGTGTCACGCCATGACTACGACCACTTTTTGCGTCCCCGCCCTGCTCCTCGTTCCCACGCTCCTCACCGCCCAGCGTCCCACGCTCTCCGCCACGGTGAAGCAATACGTCGCGGTCGACACGCCTGTGGTGGTGCTCACCCACGTGCGTGTCATCGATGGCACCGGGGCCGCGCCCAAAGAAGACCAGACGCTGATCATCCGCGGCGGCAACATCGCCCTGCTCGGCGCCGCCCGCTCGACCCGAGTGCCGGAAGGCGCGCAAGTGATGGACCTCACCGGGAAGTCCGTGATCCCGGGCCTCGTGATGATGCACGAGCACCTCTACTACCCGACCGGCCCGGGCGTCTACGGCGCCGATTACGTCAGCTTCTCGCGGCTGTATCTGGCGGGCGGCGTCACGTCGATGCGGACCGGCGGCAACGTCGGCGGCTACGCCGACTTGAACCTCGCGGCGGCGATCAAGGCCGGGACTCAGGTGGGACCCTGGATCGACGCCACCGCTCCCTACGTGAACGGCCCCTCCTCGTTCACGCAGATGTATGGCTTGAAGGACTCGGCCGACGCGCGCCGCTTCGTGGCATTTTGGGCGGACGCGGGCGCGACGTCGCTCAAAGCGTACATGAACATCACCCGCGCCGAGCTGGCCGCGGCGGTGGGTGAAGCGCACCGGCGGGGACTCAAGATCACCGGCCATCTCTGTTCGGTCACCTACCGGGAAGCCGCGGACCTCGGCATCGACGATCTGGAGCATGGCTTCTTCGTCGCCACCGACTTCGTCAAGGACAAGCAGCCGGACGTCTGTCCGGGACAAAGCGCGGGGATGACGGCCCTCGGCGGTGTCGATCCGAAATCGCCGGAGTTCATGTCACTCGTGCAATACCTGATCGCGCATCACGTCGCGGTCACGTCGACGCAGACCGTGTTCGAGACCTTCACGCCCGGACAACCGGTGCCTCCCGGGCTCGACGTGCTCGATCCTGTCCTGAAGACGCAGTACGACCAACAATACGCGCGCGTGCAGCAGAACACGACCTCGCCCTTCGGCAAGCTGCTGGCGCTCGATCAGGCGATGGAGCTGGCCTTCTTTCGCGCCGGCGGGCTCCTCGTGGCGGGGACGGACCCGACGGGCGCCGGCGGCGTGATCCCCGGCTACTCCGACCAACGCGAGGCCGAGTTGCTCGTCGCGAGCGGCCTGACGCCGCTCGAGGCGATCAAGGTCTGCACGCTGAACGGGGCGACGTACCTCGGCCGCGCGGATCGCATCGGCTCGATCGCGGTGGGCAAGCAGGCGGATGTCGTCGTGATCGACGGCAATCCCGCAGCTGCCATTGCCGATATCGCGCATGTCACGCTCGTGTTCAAACAGGGTGTCGGGTACGATCCGGCGAAGTTGATCGAGTCGGTGCGAGGGAAGGTGGGACTCTTCTAGTGCTCGCCCGCTTTATCGCAATCGTGCTCACCGCGGGCGTTGCCGGCACGGCGGGCGCCCAAACGCATGCACTGATCGACGTTGGTGGTCATCGGCTCGACTATGTTCGGGCTGGGTCACGCGCTCCGGTGATAGTGTTTGAGACCGGTCTGGCCGATTCGCTGAATACCTGGCTTCCGATGCTCCGCTCGGTGTCGCGGTACACCACTGCTATCGCCTACTCACGCGCCGGGTTCGGCCGTTCCGAGTCCGGGGCGCCCGATCATTCCGTGCCCAATGCCGTCGCCGACCTGCACGAGCTGTTGCACCGGATTGCGTCGCTACGACCGCCGTTCATCCTCGTGGCACGCTCCTACGGCAGCTTGATCGCCAGACTCTACGTATCGACCTATCCGAGCGACGTCGCGGGACTCGTGCTCGTGGACGGCGCTCACGAACAGCAGGTGCAAAGATTCGGCGCGCTCGACAGCACGTACCCGGCTGCGTTCCGCGCTTACTTCGACTCCGTGTTGGCCCAGCTGCCGCCGGGGCCGGAGGCGGCCGAGATTCGTGAGACCGTGCGGATCCAGGCGGCGGGCAGCGTCGCGGGGCTGCGGCCGCTTCCCGATATCCCTCTCGCGGTCATTACGAGCATGAAGTCAGACGAGACTGCGCGCTCTGTGAACGGAACGGCTCGCGGGCACGAGGTATGGCGCAGTCTGCACGATGAGTGGTTTCGACGCTCACGCAACGGCATGCACATCGTGACGACGCGGAGCGGTCACGGCATTCAGGATGACGAGCCCGGGCTTGTGCTTGAAGCGATTCGTTTTGTGCTCGATCGAGTGCGGACGCGCGGGGGATAGCCGCGTTACCCCTTCAGAATACGAATTGCGAGGTGGGCGGCGTTCTTCGCGTTGTCGATTCCCACCGTCGCGACCGGCACACCGGGCGGCACCTGCACGGTCGCCAGCAGCGCGTCGAGTCCGTTGAGCGGCCCCACAGCGAACGGCACCCCGATCACCGGGAGGTCGGTGAGCGACGCCGCGAAGCCTGGCAGTGCAGCCGAGAGCCCCGCCCCCGCAATCACGACCTTGAAGCCTTTCTTGCGGGCGTTCTTCACGAGGTCGCCGGTCTGCTCTGGTTGCCGATGTGCCGACGAGGCAAAGAACTCGTATGAGAAGCCGGCTTTCGTGAGGATTTCGAATGCCGGCTCAATTCGGGGCTTATCGGATTCTGATCCGACGAGAATGAGAACATCAGGCATTCCCCGGCTCCTGGCTCCCGGCTCCTAGTTCCTGCATTACGCGGCATCCTCGAGAATCGTGTAGTCCTGCTTCCGTTTCTTGGCTGTATAGCCGGCATCGGCGATAAGCCGCTGCATCTCGCTCAGCGTCGTGCGGTGGGTCGTGTTCGCCGCCGAGACGACGTTCTCTTCCATCATGAGCGAGCCGAAGTCATTGGCGCCGAACCGTAACGCCACCTGTCCCACCTTCATGCCCATCGTGACCCACGAGGCCTGAATGTTCGGCACATCCTCGAGCACGATACGCGCGATCGCCTGGGTCTTGAGATACGTGACGGCATCGGTCTTCGGCAGATGGGCCAGCTCGGAGTTCTCGGGCTGCAGCGGCCAGCAGATGAACGCGGTGAACCCCTGCGTGCGGCGCTGCACCTCGCGCACGCGGAAGAGATGCTCGATCCGGTCCGCTGCGGTCTCACCCAGCCCGTACATCATCGTGACGGACGTGCGGAGCCCCAGTCCGTGCGCGATCTCCATGACCTCGAGCCAGCGATCCGCACCCGCCTTCTTGCGTGCGACCTGGTCGCGCACGCTCTGCACCAGAATCTCGCCGCCGCCGCCCGGGATCGAGTCGAGCCCCGCCGCCATCAACTCCTTGATCACCTCGGCGATCGTCATGCCGAAGCGGCCGGCGAAAAAGTCGACTTCGGACGGCGAGAACCCGTGGATGTGGATCGAATGATGGCGCTTGATGTAGCGCAGCAGGTCGAGATACCACTCGAACGGGATGTACGGGTTGTGCCCACCCTGCATCAGAATCTGGACGCCGCCGATCGCCTTCAACTCATCGATCTTGCGGCCGATCTCCTCGAAGGAGAGCAGATAGCCTTCGGGATCCTTCGGCCGCCGGTAGAACGCGCAGAACTTGCAGTCGGCGACGCAGACGTTCGTGTAGTTGATGTTCCGGTCGATGATGTAGGTGACCACGTTCTCCGGATGCAGCTTCCAACGCACGTCGTCGGCCAACTGACCCAACTCGAGCAATGAGGCGCGCTCGTAGAGGTCGAGATAGGACCGGAACTCGGGGCTGGTGCGATCGACCATCAGGCCACCTGGACGAATTGCGGTGAGCCGACGCGACGCAAGAAATCGGTCAGCGCCGTGCGATGCTGGTCGCTGAACGCGTAGTCCAGGCCGCCGAGGTACTCGCGGCACACCGGCACGGCGACGCCCGTCGTGCGGGAAGCCTCGGCCGCGAGCTCATCGAGGTGCGTGAGGCCCCAGGCCCGTGAGGCGAGCAGCGCCTCGTGAACGTGGCTAACGCTTACACCGCGACGGCTCGCCCACACCGCAAAGACGAACGGCAGGGCGGTCCAGCGCTTCCACTCCTCGCCGAGATCATAGCGATGCGGATACGCCCCCCGGGCCGCAAGTGCGAGGGCGGCATCGCCGATGACAAGCACCGCTTCATGGGGCAGCGCGCCCAGGCCGTCGAGATCCTGGGCCTCGGCACGCGCCTCCGCAAACTTGGGCTTAATGTGCCAGACCTCTCGGCAGAGGAGTTCGAGCAGCGCGACGGAGGTCCGAGACGAAGCCGAGAGCAGTACCGTCCTACCGTCCAACCGTCTAACCGTCGAACGACTAAACAAAGCCACGCTGCGCACCGGCCCATCACACGAGATGGCGAGCTCCGGCAGCAGCACGAGGTCCTTCGCGTGGCGGGCGTATTCGATCGCGCTGATGACGCTCACGTCGAGCTCACCGGCGACCAGCAGGTCGTTCAACTCGGCAGGTGTGCCCGTGACCAGCTCAGCACCGTGGGGCAGCGACACGATGCCGCGGTCGATGGCTCCGTAGACCGGGGCGCAGTTGATGTACCCGATGCGCCCAATTCTCATTCGGCGCCATCCACAACCGTGGCGACCGGCGGCTTGCGTCGGGCCGCCGCCTGGGCGCGATGCTCGATCTGGAAGAGTGCTCCTTGCGGCGCCGGGCCTTGCGGCCGCACCGGCACGGCCGGGGGCTTGGTCTGGTAGCCCTCGAACGTTCTGACCGTCTGGTACAGCGAGTCGCGCTCGACGGGCTCCTTCCCCGCCCCGCGAATCAGGGTGACGATCTCATCATACGAGAGCCACATCGGCGTCGGCGCGCCGGCCTCATGATAGACGCGCTCGAACACCACCGTTCCCTCGAGATCGTCGCAGCCGAAGGTGAGGGCGACCTGCGAGATGAAGGGCGTCACCATGGGCCAGTGCGTCTTCACGTGCGGGATGTTGTCCAGCAGTAGTCGCCCCACGGCGATGTTCTTGAGATCATCGAATCCGGTCGTTGCCGTCCCGGTCCGGCCCAGCGTTTCGCCGAGCTCGTTGTGGTCCGGGTGGTAGGCGAGCGGGATGTACGTCAGAAAGCCGCCGGTCTCGTCCTGCAGCGCGCGCAGCGCCAGCAGGTGATCGACGCGGTCCTCGATCGTTTCGACGTGCCCGTAGAGCATGGTGCAGTTCGACGGCATGCCGAGCTGGTGGGCTTCGCGATGGACGGCGAGCCACTCCTCACCCGTCAATTTGCGATCGGCGATCGTCGCGCGTGCCGCCGGCGAGAACACTTCGGCGCCTCCGCCAGGCAGCGTGCTGACTCCAGCCTCTTTCATCGCCACCAGCACGTCGCGCGTGGAGATCCCGTCGATGCGGGCGAGATGCGCGACCTCGACGGCGGTGAGGGCCTTGATCATGACCTGGGGATGGCGCTGCTTCAGCCCGCGAAACATGTCCGTGTAGTAGGAGAGCTTGAGCTTCGGATGCAGCCCACCCACGATGTGAAACTCCCGCGTCGGATTGTCGCGCGCGGCATCGGCCTCGGCGAACACCTCGTCCAGGCTGCGCGTGTACGCGCCGTCTTCTTTCGGCATCCGCGCGAAGGAGCAGAACACGCAGGTGTTGCGCAGGATGCAGACATTCGTCGGATTGATGTGCTGATTGGCGGCGAAGTAGACGCGCTCGCCGTTCTTGCGCACGTTCGCAAGGTTCGCGAGGCGACCGATAGTCAGGAGGTCGTTAGATGCAAAAAGCGCGAGGCCATCCTCGCGCGTCAGTCGTTCGCCGCGTTCGACCTTGTCGGCGATAGGTCGGAGGTTCACGCAACTCTCCGTACGGCGAGCGTCACGTTGTGTCCTCCAAAGCCGAAGGAATTGGACAGCGCGACGTCGAACTGACGCTTGACCGCGTGGTTCGGCGCCGAGTCGAGATCGCAGGCGGGGTCAGGGGTGAACTGGTTGATCGTCGGCGGGATGACGCCGTCGCGCAGCGCGAGCGCGCAGATCGCCAGCTCGAACGCACCCGCCGCGCCGAGCAGGTGGCCGGTCATCGACTTGGTCGATCCGAAGATCAGCTTGCGGGCGTGCTCGCCGAAGACGGTCTTCACGGCCGCGGTTTCCGCGGCGTCGCCGTGCGGCGTGGAGGTGCCGTGCGCGTTGATGTACCCGACATCCTGGGGGCGAATGCCGGCGGTCTTCATGGCGAGCCGCATCGCCTCCTGTGCTCCCGAGCCGTCGGGTGCGGGCGCGGTGATGTGATACGCATCGGCCGTCGCCCCGTAGCCCACCAGCTCGGCGACGATGTTCGCGCAGCGCGCCTTGGCGCGCTCCCACTCCTCGAGGATGACGACAGCGGCGCCGTCGCCCATCACGAAGCCGTCGCGGTCCTTGTCGAACGGCCGGCTGGCCGTTTTCGGATCGTCGTTCCGTTCCGACAGCGCTTTCATGTTCGCGAAGCTGGCCAGCGCGAGCGGCGTGATCGCGGCCTCCGACCCGCCCGCGATCATCACGTCGGCCTTGTTCTCTCGGATCAGGTCGAACGCGTCGCCGACGGCGTGCCCGGACGATGCGCAGGCCGAGACCGTGCAGTAGCACGGCCCCTGGAAGCCGAACCGCATCGAGACGATGGCCGAGGCCACGTTCGCCATGAACATCGGCACGAAGAACGGCGAGACGCGTCCGGGTCCTTTCTCGATGAAGGTCCGCATGTTCTCTTCGAAGGTCGCGATGCCGCCCGTGCCGCTGCCGATGATCACCCCGATGCGCTTCGGATCGAGCGGACTCTTCTCCAGGCAGGCATCCCGCACGGCCTGGATGGCGGCGCCCATGGCGAACTGGGAGAAGAGATCGTACCGGCGGGCTTCCTTCTTTTCGATGTACTGCAGGGGGTCGTACCCCTTCACTTCGCAGGCGAAATGCACCGGCAGCTGCGTGGAGTCGAACCGGGTGATCGGGCCGGCCCCCGACTGTCCTGCAACCAGGGCGGCCCAGGTGCTCGCGACGTCGTTCCCCACCGGCGTCACGAGCCCCATCCCCGTGACCGCCACCCGGCGCGTCACTATTTGCCTTTCCCCATCTTATCGTGCAGGTACGTCATCGCGGCGCCGACGGTACGAAGCTTCTCCGCCTCTTCGTCCGGGATGTCGATGTCGAATTCCTTCTCGAAGGCCATGACGAGCTCGACCGTGTCGAGGCTGTCGGCTCCCAGGTCTTCCATGAAGCTGGCGTCGTTGGTGAGCTTATCGCGCTCGACACCCAGCTCCTCGACGATGATGTCTTTGACCTTCTCTTCGAGCTGCTTCATGTCCATTGCCATGGGTAACCCTCAAGGAAGGTAAAGTGACTCACATCACCATTCCGCCATCGACGACCAGAACCTGACCCGTAATGTAGCTGGCTAAGTCGGAGGCGAGAAAGAGGACGGCGGCGGCAATATCGGAGGCCTTGCCGAACCGTCCCAGCGGAATGTTGTCCTGGAAGTACTTCTTCGCTTCTTCGGAGACAGCCTGCGTCAGCTCCGTCTCGATGTAGCCCGGCGCCACGGCATTCACCAGCACGTTGCGCGAAGCTAACTCCTTAGCCACGGACTTGGTGAAGCCGATGATTCCGGCCTTGGATGCGGAGTAGTTCGATTGTCCTTTGTTACCGTTCAGGCCCACCACGCTCGTGATGTTGATGACGCGACCCCAGCGCCGCTTTATCATGCCACGCGCCGCGTACTTGGTCATCAAGAACGTGCCCTTCAGGTTCGTATCCACGACCGAGTCCCAATCCGCTTCCGTCAGCAGAAACAGCAGATTGTCCTTGGTGAAGCCGGCATTGTTGACGAGGACGTCGATCTGCCCGAAGTCCTTCTCGACCGCCTTGGCGAACGTTTCCACCTGGTTGCTCACGCCGACGTCGCACGCGTAGCCGCGCGTTCCCTCGCCGAAGCTGCTCGCGGTCTGCTCCGCCGCGACGCCGTCGCGGGAGCAGAGCGCGACTTTGGCACCCGCGTCGATGAAGGCGCGGCAGATATCGTGGCCGATGCCGCGCGTGCCGCCCGTGACGAGGGCGACCTTGCCGCTCAGATCGAGCTGCATGCGATTCCCGCTCTGCACCGCGGGGTCTATGACCGCCCGTCGAGCTGTGGTCATGCCGCTTCCATGAACTTGGTCACCTCAGCCGCCGTCCCCAGGCTAACCACGTTCGCTTCGGGTACGATTCGCTTCAAGAGGCCCGCCAGCACCTGCCCCGGGCCGATTTCAATGAAGCGCGCGCCCCCCCCCTCGTCGCCCATGCGCGCCGCATGCTGCATGCATTCGACCCAGCGCACCGCCGTGGTGAGTTGGTCGGCCAGCAGCCGCCGCGCGCGGCCGGCATCCTTCACCGCTTCGGCCGTCGCGTTAGCGATCACGGGAAACACCGGATCCGCGAATGCGGCGCGCTCGAGCGCGAGTTGCAGGTGATTTTGGGCGGGCCCCATCAACGGAGAATGAAACGCGCCGCTCACCTTGAGTGGAATAACGCGCTTCGCGCCCCGCTTTTTGCACGCCTCACCGGCGCGTGTCACGGCATCGGGATCGCCGGAGATCACGGTCTGATCGGGCGCGTTGATGTTGGCGGCCACCGCGATGCTGGCCTGTTGCGACGTCTCCTCACATGCCGCTTCGACTTCTTTCGTTGCCAGGCCGAGGACGGCGGCCATCGTGCCGGGCCGCTCCTCGCCGGCCTTCTGCATCAGCTCGCCACGCCGGCGGACGAGCTTCGCCGCCGCGGCCGCGTCGAGTGCTCCGGCCGTGATATACGCGGAGTACTCACCGAGCGAATGTCCGGCTGCGGTCACGGCGTCTCCGAGTTTCGTGCGTACGATCGTAAAGACGGCCGCGGTGTGCGCCAGGATCGCGGGTTGCGCGTTCTGGGTCGCGGTGAGGTTCTCTTCGGGGCCCTCGAACATGATCCGCGACAACTCGACGCCGAGTGCGGTGTCGATCGCGTCGAAGACGGCACGCGCATCCGAGAACCGTTCCGCCAGATCTTTGCCCATGCCGACTTTTTGCGCGCCCTGCCCCGGGCAGAGCCAGATCGTGCTCACCACCGCACGACCAGGCTGCCCCACGTGAAGCCGGCGCCGAACGCGCAGAGCATCACGACCATGCCGGGCTTCAGACGGCCGGTCTTGACGGCTTCGTCGAGCGCGATGGCGATGGACGCGGCCGAGGTATTTCCGAACCGGTCCACGTTGACATAGACCTTGTCCATCGGCAGCCCCGCATGCTTCGCCGTCGCTTCGATGATGCGGATATTCGCTTGGTGAGGAATGAGCAAATCGATGGCACCGGCATCCAGGCCGGCACGTTGGAGCGCGTGATCGCAGGCGTCGGCCATCGAGAGTACGGCGGCCTTGAACACCTCACGGCCCGCCATCTTGATGTAGTAGCTGTGATCCTTGAGCAGCTCTTCGCTGGGGGGATGCGAGGCGCCGCCGCCCGGCCGGTAGAGGAGTTCTGCGAGCGTGCCGTCCGTCTTCAGATAGCCTGAGAGAATGCCGCGGCCGTTCGTGCTCTTGCGGACGATCGTCGCCCCGGCGCCGTCACCGAATAGGACTGCCGTCGTCCGGTCACTCCAATCCATGATACTCGTGAGCTTTTCGGCCGCGATCACCAACACGTGCTCGGCCTGATCCGCCGCGATGATTCCCTCGGCGGTGCTCAGGGCGTAGATGAAGCCCGAGCACGCGGCGCCGACGTCGAACGCGGCGGCGTTCTTCGCGCCGAGGATCGCCTGGAGATCGCAGGCCTGCGACGGCAGCAAGCGGTCGGGCGAGGCGGTCGCGTATACGATCGCGTCGATGTCGAGCGGCGTGAGACCGGTTTCGTTCAGCACCTGCAAGGCCGCCGCTTTTCCCATGCACGCGTTGGTTTCTTCCTTGCTCGAGATGCGGCGCTCGCGGATGCCGGTGCGCTCCTGAATCCATTGATCCGACGTGTCCAGGAATTTCGAGAATTCGTCGTTCGTCATGACGCGGGCGGGCGCGTAGCTGCCCGTGCCCCAGAGTTCGGCGAAGGGCCGCTTCACGCGGG
>QHTW01000162.1 GCA_003220955.1 Gemmatimonadota bacterium
GAGAGAAGTACACCGCCCGCCCCCGGGTATCGACGACCACTTTGACTCGGCTCGGATCGTTGACGAGCGCAGGCTCGAGCGACCCGGCCGCGGTGCCGAGCGGATCGCCACCCTCGAGACAGGCGAGTGCACCACGGACGGCCGCGGCCGCGACGAAGGGCTCGTCACCCTGGACGTTGAGGATAGAATTGAAGCTGCTAAATTCTTGGTTGGCAACGACTTCCGCGACGCGCTCTGTTCCCGTCGCGTGATCGGACGACGTCATCACTGCTTCGAAGGCCGCTTCCTGGACGACGTTCGCGATCTCCTTGGCGTCCGTGGCGACGACGAGGCGGTCGCAAATGCCGAGCTCGGCGAGACGGCGAGTGACAACGATGATGAGGGGTTCGCCACCCAGTGGCAGGAGTGGCTTGCGAGGGAGCCGGCTGGAGCCCAGCCGTGCAGGAATCACGCCAAGGACGGGCACGGGGGAAGATACAAAATCCGTGCCGTTGAGTCTACCCCTGAGCTACCACCTTGCCCTGCGGTCTCTTATGACCGCACGACGCGGAGGAAATTCTCGAGAATCCGCTTCCCGTGCTCCGTCCCGATGGACTCGGGATGGAACTGGACGCCGTAGGTCGGATGATCGCGATGCTTCATAGCCATGATCTCCGCAGCATCCCCCTGGCGGTCGGCGCTCATGGCGGTGACGACCAGCGCGGGGGGGAGCGAGGCGGGATCGACGACGAGCGAGTGGTAGCGCATCGCCGTAAACGGGCTGGGAACCCCATCGAACAGCTCGTCGTCGCTGTGCACGATGGGACAGGTCTTGCCGTGCATCAGCCGTGGCGCGCGGACGATCTTCCCGCCGAACGCCTCGCCGATCGCCTGATGGCCCAGGCAGACGCCCAGAATCGGCACCTGCCCGGCGAGCGCCCGCACGAGGGGGACTAGGATGCCCGCCTGGGCGGGCGTCTTGGGACCCGGCGAGAGCACCGCGGCGGTGGGTTTCAGCGCCTGCACGTCGGAAACGCTCAGCGCGTCGTTCCGATAGACGACCGGCTCCTCGCCCAGCTCGCCGAGGTACTGCACGAGGTTGTACGTAAAGGAGTCGTAATTGTCGAGCACGAAGAGCACGCGGAATTCTACACTGCGGCAATAAACCGCGGGAGGCGTGCCGGCATCCTAACAAGGGTCGGTTTGAGGACACACCACAAGGCCGCAGGAGGCACCTCATGCTGAAGCTCGCAGCCGCACTCATTGCAGGCTTCGTCACAATGGGCGGATGGGCGGTGGTCACGGTCAAAGATCTGCCGGAGTACTTCGTCGCGGGACAGCAGTACACCATCGAGTTTCAAGTGAGACAGCACGGCAGAACGTTGCTGAATGACCTGCATCCCAGTCTGCTGATAGCGACATCCGAGGGTAAGCACGAAGCCACGGTACCGGCCGTCGCGCGGCCGTCTGCGGGGACCTATGCCGTTACCTTCACGGCCCCGAACGCCGAACGCGTA
>QHTW01000216.1 GCA_003220955.1 Gemmatimonadota bacterium
CCGCGTGAGCGCCACGCCCGCCGCTTCGCAGCGTTTGCCGAGCTGATCGAGAAAACTGTCGGCGATGAGCTGCAGCCCTTTTTCGATCAGCTTGTCGTGGATCTTGCGCTGCTTCTTGATCTCTTCAGGAGTCTGGAACTGGGCGGGGAGGCCGGTTTCGAGCTGGCGGAAGCGGACATCGTGGAGGCGGGCGGCGTAAACGTGATTCCCCGTGATCCGCCCGTCCGACTTGCGACACATCTCGATGGCGCGATCGACGGCCCAATCGGAGTGCTGCGAGTTGTCGACGGGAACGAAAATCTCGCGGTACACCACTACCTCCCCGAGTGACGCCGCTCGAGCGGGTCGGCTAACCTCTAGATGTCGGTGTGGATGCCGTCAGAGTTAAGGGATATGCAGGCGTGTCCTAGTGCTGTCAAGGAACTTGTTCACAAGCTCCCGGGACGATTTGGGCACCTGCTGCGTTCCAGACCGTAATTGCATCCACCGGGCAGGCGTCACACGCACGCAACAACTGTTCTCTTGCGGTCGTCTCGGGAGCCGAGAAGGTAGCTACCCCCAATTCATCGAGCACGAAGGCCGCGGGAGCCTCGGTGATGCAGTCGCCGAAGCCGACGCACAGCGTGCGGTCGATGCGGACGCGCAGCTCACCGACGGTACGCTCCTCGAAATCGCTCACATCCCTTCCAATCCCAGCTCGGTCCGGGCGTTGTCCATGATCGCAGGCGTGATCTCGGTGATGCCGTGTTCCCGCGCATAATCGGCGTAGATCTTCTTCACCATGCCGCGCACGAAGCTCGGCACACGAGCAAGCCGCTCCTGGGCGTCGCCCGACCACGCCGGACCACCGGTCACGACGTTCGCGCGCACCATCTCGAACGGCTCAGCGGGCACGGTGCGACCGCCGATCTCGACGCCCAACGACGACACGAGCTGGGTTTCCATCGGATTCGTGAGCATCGCCACGACGCGGCCGCATTTCGGGCACTTGAACGTCGCCGCCAGCGTGCCGTCGCCGGGGAGCTCGCGCCGCGCGAAGGTCATCTGCTGGTCGCACTCAACGCACAGGAATTTCATAGCTGCGCAGCCAAGCGGTTCCAGGTGTCTGGTGTCGGGTGCCAGGGGATCCTGGCCACGACCGCTGTCGCAAACTCCGCCGCTAAATCATCCCCGGCAGTGCCCTTCAGCTCCCCTCCGACCATGTTCTCCACGATGCCGAGCAGCTCGGAGCCATGGTCGACAGCGGCGCGCATGGCGCGGCGCACGGCATCCCGCGACTCCGGTGTCGGGATCGTCACGGTCAGCACGCTGGGCGGATTCCCGAGGATGTCGCAGAGCTCGATGTAGCGCTGCATTCCGGGCGGCAGGTCCAACAGCAAGACCTCGAGGTCGCCCCACTCCACGTCGCCCAGAAACTCCCGGAGCGCGGCCGCTTCCATCGCGCCCCGCCACACGAAGCTCTCCGCAGTGGGACCCTTGAATGACAGGGGAGAGCCCTCTTCCAAGAATTGGCCCATGGAGACGTACTTGACCCCATCCAGGCCGCTGGCTGGCTCGGGGCTTTCCTGCGTCGCGCGTCGTGCGTCGGAGTCCCGCAGCAGGCCGGGGATCGTCGGCCCATTCAAGTCGGCATCGAGCACACCCACGCTACGTCCGGCGCGGGCGAGCCCTCTCGCCAGGTGCGCAGTCACATAGCTCTTTCCCACACCGCCCTTTCCGCTCATTACCGCTACGATCCGCCGGACGGCGGCCAGCCGCTCCGCTACCCGCTTGCGCTGGGCGCCGATCTGGTCGCCGAGCCCGGAGCGGTCGGGGTCGGTCAGCTGGTGATAGGTGCGCACGGGTCAAAACTAGCCGGTTAGGCGGTTAGGCGGTTAGTATCCAACTGGAGACAGGTTTTCTAGCCGGCCAACCGTCTAACCGCCAAACCGCACATGATTGAAGCTCTGAAGCAGAAGCTGCAAACAGAAGTCGAACGCCTGAATCACGAAATCTCGTTTGTCCTGCCGAAGGAAATCGAGAAGGCGCGCGCCCACGGAGACTTGCGCGAGAACTCCGAGTACAAAGCGGCGCTCGAGCGGCAGCAATTCGCCCAGGCGCGCGTGCATCACCTGCGTCTGCGCCTCTCGAAACTCTCGGACGTCCGCGAGCAGGACATTCCGCGTGACCGCGTTGGGTTTGGGTCGCGCGTGACCGTCGAAGACGTCGACACGAAAAGGAAAGAAATCTACGCCTTGACCCTTGGCGAGTTCATCGAGGGCGAGGACGGCGAGGAGATGCCGGTGTCGATGGCGTCGCCGCTCGGCCGCGCGCTCGTCGGTGGAAAGGTCGGCCAGAAGGTCGAGATCACCCTTCCCATGGGGAAGCGCAAGCTCAAGATCGTGAGCTTGGATACGGTGCACGATCTGGCCGAGCGGCGCGCATGAGCGGCGACGCCGCTCTTGACTAAAACATTTCCATGATGTCACTTAGACTCACGAAACAGTGGCCAACACGCTTGGAGTGTCGATGATGACGATGCGTCTGCGGACCGCTGCGGCGGTCTTTCTGCTTTTCGCCCCTCTCGGGGGCCTGATGGCCCAAGCCGACCCCGACCGTCCCGTCGCCGGAGGCGGCGCGGTCCCGGCGGGCTGGCACGTCCGCACCGAACCGAACCGCCAGACCGGGCAGCCGGCGTCGCTCGAGAACGTGAAGTTCACGAGCATGGGCGACGGCCTACATACGACGGTCGGTCCGGCCGCGATCTACTGGCGGGATCGAGACACGATCTCGGGGAATTACCACGTCGTCGCCAAGATGGCGCAGATGAAGAATCCCGCCCACCCGGAGGCATTCGGCATCTTCATCGGCGGCAAGAGCCTCGCCGACTCAGGTCAGACCTACACGTACTTCCTCGTGCGGCCCATCGACGGGATGTACTCGATTCGCCGCCGGACGAGTTACATGACGCGGCCGACCGCGATCGTCGAATGGACCGCCAGCGACGCGGTCACAAAAGCCGACGCGAACGGCGCAGCAGCGAACGAGCTCAGCATTCAGGTGCAGGGCGGCAAGGCGAAGTTCATGGTGAACGGGAAAGAGGTCCACACAGCCGATGCCGCGAATCTCGATGTGAGTGGCGTAGTCGGCTATCGCGTCAATCACAATCTCGACGTCCATCTGGGACCGCTCGGGATTCACAAGCTGTGACCGCCTTGAACCCAACCGCGGACGAGGATCGTTTTTCGTTCACGCCGTTCACCCGGCATCCGTTCTTTTTCTACGTTAACCGCTGGATTCTGGAGCGGGTGATCGGCCCTGGCCGGCAGGTGATCGTGGACCTCGGCTGTGGCCCGGGCGCCATCACGGAGCTGATCCTCGAGCGCGTGCGCGATCAGCAACCGCCGCCGCACGTCATCGGCGTCGATCCGTCGCCGTCCGCGCTCGCTAAAGCGCGCGCGGCGATTTCCTCCAAGTTCGCCGAGTTCGTGCAGGGCAGCGCCGAGTGGCTGTCGAAGCTCGTCAATTCCGCCGATGCGGTGGTATTCCTAAACGCCATTCACTTGATGCCCGACAAGGAACAGGTACTGAAGGAAATCCGGCGCGTGTTGAAGCCGGGCGGGCTGCTCGCGTTCAACAGCACGTTCTTCAACGGCGCGTATGTGGAAGGAACGAGCGGCTTCTGGCGCCGCTGGATCGTGCGCTCGGTGCAGACGCTGCGGGAGAAGGGCTTCGAGGTAAAGCACAGCGGTCACGCGGCGGCGATGGAATGGTTCTCCGCCGATCAGTACCGGACTGCGTTGGTAGCGTCCGGGTATCGCCCCACGACCGTCGAGCTGCTGCGCGTGGACATGACCCGTCAAGCGCTCATTGATATCGGCCGGTTTTCACTGTTTATCGAGGGGGCACTCCCCGGCGTACCGCTCGAGGAAGGCGCGAAGGCACTCGAAGTGGGCCTCGAGCGCACCATGGAAGAGCTCAAAGTGGAGTCGGTCCCGCGGCACTGGCTGGAGGTTGTGGCGGAAGCCGTCTAGCAGCCCAGATCGTCAGCCCCAGCACGAGCAGCGCCCCCAGCGTAATCGCGTTCAACGATTCCACCACACTTCGCCCGCTCGCGCCTAGGAGCGCCGGCGCGGTGAGTGTCAGGCAAGCAAACGACGCCCACCACGCGAGCCACACCCAGCGGCGAACCTTCCCGCGCTGCATCACCCGCCAAATCAGCCAGTAGCCTGCCAGCAGCGAGACGAAGTGAGCCTTCCACGCAAGTGGAGAGACGAGTGGCAGGATACAGAGTGCGACGGCGAGCTCGCCGTGCAGGAACGGGTGATCGAGGCCGGGCGGGTGACGCCGCCAGGCAAACGCGAGCGCGAGTGCTCCGATCGCGCCGAGGGTATAGAACAGCCGCACGACCCGCTGCGGCGGCCACTCGGCCACCGCGTAGTGGATGGGGTCACGCGCTCCGCCTTCGCGCGTGAGCAGGCGCCTCAGCGCCGCGAGGAGCGACTGGTTCGGGAACATCGGCGTGGGATTCGCGGTCTCTGCCGCGGCAACGGTGCGCCACTCCTTCCAGCGCTCGCCCGCGATCGCGGGACCGAAGAACAGCACCGGCAGCACCACATTCAGGACGGCGAGGAATCCGGCCGTCCACGCGGCGGCGCGCCAGGCGCGCTTGTAGAGGAGATACGCGAGAAACAGGATGGGCATGGCGCGCACGCTGATCGCCGTCGCGAGCGCGAGGCCGCCTATCGCTTCGCGGCGCCGCCGGAACAAGTCAAAGGCGAGCAGCACCAGGAACAGCAGATACAGATTGATCTGCATGCTCTGCAGGTGTTCCTGGAGCAGCCGCGCCGTCATTACCAGCGGGACGAGCGTCGCCGTCGACGTAAATGGCGCGGGGGCTTCGCCGGCAAGACGCGGCAGCAGCCGCCAGGCTCCCCACAGCGCCGCCACACTACCGAGCTGCCAAATGAGGAGCGCTCCGACCCGCGAAATGCGGGCGATTTCAGCGAGTACGACCGCGATGAAGATGAAGAACGGTGGCCAGGTGTTGAAGCTCAACGTGGCGTAGGGGTCACCGTGCTGCAGCACGACCTGCCCGACGCGCAGGTAGTCGTGGAACACGGCGAGGTCGATTCTGACAAGACTGCGCCCGACCTCCCAAGCCGCCAGCAGGACGAGGAGAGCCGCGACGGCGCGACGGCTTGCGAGGCTCACGCGATCACGAATGTCAAGCGGCTATGGGCCTCTCGCAGCGCGGTCTCGACGGCTGCCGACGTCTCTCCCCGCGCAAAAATGAATCCCGGATACCGCGACCCCTCCGGAAATGGAATCAGCCGCTCGCCTGGATGCGCGGTGATCTGCACGTCCTCGACGAGCGGCACGCGCTTCGCTTCGGCCACACCGCGCACCTCCTGCAGCCTCCCCGCCCCCAGAATCGGAATCATCATGACGCCGGCGGCCAGCCGCTCGCGCTGAAGCGACGGAATCGCCATCCCGAGGGCATGGCGCAGGATGATCTCTTCGAGCGAAATCGCGTTGTCGCCAAATCGCAGCACCGCCGAGCAGCGCCCGCCGATCGGGCGCGCGGCCAGCTCGATCAGCCACGGGCCGTTCTCGTTGTAGCGCAGCTCGGCGTGGAGCGGACCGTCGGTGATGCCGACCGCGCGGACCGCCCGGTCGGCGCAGTCCTTGATCGCCGCCTGCAATCCGCCGGGAACGGTCGACGGCGTAACATAGATCGTCTCCTCGAAGAAGGGCCCGTCGAGCGGGTCCGGCTTATCGAACAACGCCAGCACATGAAGCCGGCGATCGACCACCAATCCTTCGAGCGCAACCTCGTAGCCTGGGATGAACTCCTCGATGAGATAGTGCCGCGCCCGATCTCCGCACGCCGCCGCGGTCTCGGGGTCGGCGAGGATGGCGCGTAAACGACTGTGCGCGGCGAGAAATGATGGAGGGTTGTCGGCACGGATCACGCCCCGCGACGCCGAAAGGCGCACGGGTTTGAGCACGCAGGGATACTTGATGGATTTTGCGATGGCGGCAGGATCTTCTTCCAGGCTATGCAACATGAAGCGCGGGATCGGGACCGCCGCCTTCGCCAGCTGCTCGCGCTGGAGATGCTTATCGCTCGCCGCGATCGCGGCGTGCACGGGATTTCCCCTAAGCCTCAGCTTCGTCGCGATGGCCGCCGCAACCACAGCCGTCCTGTCGTCCACGCCAACGACCCCGGCGATGGGGTACTGCGTCGCGAAGACCCGGGCAGCATCGGCTGCTCGGTCAGGTTGCTCGAAATCGAGGGTGAGGAGACCTGCGGGATTCGCCGCTTCCAGCGTACTGGCCTGCTCGGACGCCACCGTCAGCTCGACGCCGATTTGCCGCGCGGCCTCCACGAACGCGACCGTGCGGTAGGTCGTCGTGGGCAGCAGCAGCAGCAGGCGGGGGGTTATTTCTTGGCGGCCTGGAAGTAGGGGTTGGCGCCCGAGGTGTGGTCGGTGATGTCCACGATGCCGCGCACCGCCGGCACCAGCTGTGCCAGCATGCCCTCGATGCCCTGGCGCAGCGTGACGTCGGCCATCCCGCACCCCTGGCAGCCGCCGCCCATACGCAGCATCACGACCGCGTCCTGCACATCGATGAGCTCGACGTGTCCGCCGTGCCGGGCCACCATGGGGTTGACCTGCTCATCGAACACCCGCGCGACCTGCTCGTAGAGCGCGTCGTCGCTCACGGCGCTGGCTGGCTTCGGGCTCGCGGCCACAGCCGGCGCGTCGCTCGCCAGCGTGGTTCGAATCGCTGAACCAACCGCCTTGCCCACGGCCTGCCACGGCACCGCAGACCGCTTGACCACGGTGACGATGTTGCCCGACACGATCAGCTCGCTCACCGCGAGCCCCGGAATCGCGAAGATCGCCTCGGCGAGGGGAGAGCCTTTCGCGTCGTCGACTTCGGAGAAGCGGCGCACCCCTCCCGTCAGCACCGGTACGCTGACAACGAACTTGCAGCGATTGGTGTCGATCGGTTCCGCGGTGATCCGAACGTCCGCGGGGGGGGGTTACCGGGCACCGTTCTCTCGCATGGCTTTCGCCGCCGCGACCATGTTTTTGAGCGCCGCCATCGTTTCCTCCCACCCGCGCGTCTTCAGGCCGCAGTCGGGGTTCACCCAGATCTGCGCGTCCTCCAGCACCCGCGTCATGCTCTTCAAGGCGCTGGTGATCTCCGCGGTCGAGGGCACGCGCGGCGAATGGATGTCGTAGACGCCGGGACCGATCTCGTTCGGGTACTTGTACTGCTCGAGTCCCTGCAGCAGCTCCGAGCCCGAGCGGGCGTTCTCGATCGAGATCACGTCCGCGTCCATGCGCTCGATGACGCGCAGGACGTCATTGAACTCGCTGTAGCACATATGGGTGTGGATCTGGGTGGCGTCGCGGACGCCCGCCGTGGCGAGCCGGAACGCGTCCACCGCCCAATGCAGATAGTCGTTCCACTCGGCGCGCCGCAGCGGCAACCCTTCCCGCAGCGCCGGCTCGTCGATCTGAATGACGCGAATGCCCGCCGCCTCGAGGTCGATCACCTCGTCGCGGATCGCGAGTGCGATCTGCTTCGCCGTTTCGGCGCGCGGCTGGTCGTCGCGCACGAACGACCACTGCAGGATCGTGACCGGCCCAGTGAGCATCCCCTTCACCGGCCGCTGGGTCAATGACTGCGCATACTTGCTCCACCGCACCGTCATCGCGGTCGGGCGCGAGACGTCTCCAAAGATGATCGGTGGCTTCACATACCGCGTCCCGTAGGACTGCACCCAGCCGTGCTCGGTGAACGCGAATCCGACCAGCTGCTCTCCGAAGTACTCGACCATGTCGTTGCGTTCGAACTCCCCGTGGACCAGCACGTCGAGCCCCAGCTCTTCCTGTAGCCTGACCGTCTTGGCGATCTGCGCTTCGATGAACTGGTCGTACTGCTCGGCCGTCAGCTGCGCGTCGTGCAGCTTGCGCCGCGCGGCGCGAACGTCGGCGGTCTGCGGGAACGAGCCGATCGTCGTGGTGGGGTAGGCTGGGAGCTCCACCTGGGCCGGTCTGCGGTCCGCGAACCGCGTCCCGCGCGCCCGGTCTTTTTCCGTCACCGATGCGGCGCGCCGCTGGACGGCGGCGTTATTGATCCGCTTCGACGTGCGCCGCGACTGCGCGGCCCGGCTGCTCGCGGCCATCGCGGGGCGATCGTCGGTAGCCAGCGCCACCACCTCCTGCAGCTTCTGCTTCGCAAACGCCAGCCAGCCCTTGAGCTCGGGGTCGAGCTTGGTCTCGAGATCGAGGTCGAGCGGCGTGTGCAGCAGCGAGCACGATGGCGCCACCCATAGCCGGTCCCGCCCCACCGTGGCGGCTGCCCGTTGCACCAGCATTCGCTGCCGCTCGAGATCGGCGCGCCACACGTTGCGCCCGTCGATGACCCCGGCCGAGAGCACGCGGCCCTTGGGCCATTGCGCGAGCAGCGCATCGAGCTGCTGCGGCGCACGCACGAGATCGACGTGCAGCCCCTCGACCGGCAGCGCGAGCGCCGTCGCAAGATTGTCGTTCAGGCCGGCGAAATACGTCGCGACCATGAGCTTCAGCTTGGTGCGCTTCGCGAGCTGCGTGTACGCGCGCACGTACGCGGCCCGCTCCGCTTCGGTGCGATCGAGCGCGAGGCATGGTTCGTCGATCTGCACCCAGGTCGCACCCGCCGCGGCGAGGGATTCCAACACGTCGCCGTATACGGGGAGCAGCGCATCGAGCAACGACAGACGGTCGAAGGCCGTGCCCCTGGTTTTGGCGAGCAGCAGGAACGTGAGCGGTCCGATCAACACAGTCGTCGCGTCGATGCCGGCGGCTTTTGCTTCGCGGTACTCGTTCGCGGGCTTCGCGGAGGCCATCCGGAAGCGCTGCCCACGCTCGAGCTCCGGCACGATGTAGTGGTAATTCGTGTCGAACCACTTCGTCATTTCCATCGCGGTGACGTCGCGGCCCTTGCCCTGACTGCCGCGGGCCATCGCGAAGTACGTCTCCGCATCCATCCACTCGCTCTTGAACCCGTACCGCGGCGGCACCGCGCCGACCATCGCGCAGGTGTCCAGCATCCGGTCATAGAACGAGAAGTCGTTCGCGGGAATGCGGTCCAAGCCGATGTCACGCTGCAGCTGCCAGTGCCGGCGGCGCAGCTCCGCGCCGGTGGCGAGCAGCTGCGCGCGACTCACTTTGCCGCTCCAGTACCCTTCCGTGGCGCGCTTCAATTCGCGCGCGGCTCCCATGGGGGGGAAGCCCAAATTCGAGGCGATGGTCATAGTAGGAAGAGGAATCTTACAGGGTTCTGAGCCCTTCCGGTACTTGACCTACTGTATGGTGAAGCCCTGCTACCTACGGATGCGGCGGAGCGGGAGGGTGCGGTCGTTCCTGCCCGTGCCCTGGTGGCGGCCCGTGACGCGCCTGCGCCGCAGCGGCCCGCGAAAGGCCCGCGGCTGCCGCCGCAGGTGTCAGGCCTTTCGCCACTTCGGACTCCACGTCTGCGGGCAGGAGCAGGAGGTCGGCCGCGGACTTACCGGAGCGCAGTGACACGCTCACGAGGGCGATGTTTTCGGCAGGGGGAACGCCAAGCGCCGCCAGCGTCCCGGCCACCCGGAGTCCCACCGTCAGGGCCTGCGGGCGCGCGCCGACGCGTGCGAGGGCGGTAATGTCGTTGGCGCTGAGTCCCGCGGTAATCGCGAACGCACCCGCGGTGATGGCGAGAGTGTCGGAAGCGAGGCCACCTTCTCGAAGCGCAGCAGCGGCAGTGTCCAGCAGCGTCGCCACCCTGCGCACCGCGGCCGCGACGCGATCATCGGGAATGCCCTTGGCGCTGCCTTCGATGGCCTTTTGAATCAGGGGGTCGACGGGCAGGCCGCGCGCCGACCCTGCCGTCCCGAGCTGCTCGACGAGCGCGGCGACGTTGGGTGAGACGCGGCCCGCGAGCCGCTGGGCGATGGCTCCCGGCTGTTGTATGGTCAGCAACGTGAGCGGGACCGCGAGCAATGTGAGCATCAGAGCGTCAAGACGCTATTGCGCCGTCCAAAGCCATCGTCGACGGCGGGCGCGCCCGGATCGGGCACCCAGCGCTGGCCATCCACGACGAACGCATACTGGTGCTGCCCGGCCGGCAGGCTCAGCGTCGCCGTCCACACGCCGGTTGCGCCGGCACGCACCAGCGGCGTGGCGTGCGCGTCCCACTGATTGAAGGTCCCGGCCAGGCTAACCGCCTTTGCGTCCGGTGCAACTAAGACGAACCGGACGGTGACTAGGGGGGGTGGGGCGGTTAGTCTGGCTGGCCAGATCCACAGGATGAACGCGGCCGCGATGGCCAGTGCGGGAGCGAGCAACCAGGGCCGGATGCGTCGACGCCGGCGTTCCAACGCTGCCATCACGCGCCACGTCACCGCGGGCATAGAAACGGGTGTGCGATCGGCGGCAGCGAGGAGTCGGAGCGCTTCCTCCCCCTCGGCGCGCAGCTCGGCCGGCAGCTCGGCGAGTGTGAGATCGCCGTCCAGCAGCTGCTTCACCAGGGGATGGAAGTCGTGGTCGCTCATGCGTGCTCCCGCAGTTGTTCGCGCAGTCGATCGTAGGCGCGATGCATTCGCATCTTCAGTGACGCTACCGAGGTGCTCAAGCGCTCGGCAATCTGTCCGTACGACAATCCTTCGACATGCTTCAGAACGAACACTTCACGCTGATCCGGCGTCAACTCGAGCAACGCAAGCTGCAGCGCGCGTCGGCGTTCGGCCGTTTCTGCTCCCCCGTCGGTCCGATCCGCCGCCGCGACGCTGTCAGCTGCTTCCAAGGGCGCCGTCGCCCGACTGCGCCGCCGTTCTGCAAAGCAGCGATTCCGCAGGATCAGGAAAAACCAGCCCACGAAATTGTCGGGCTCCTTGCACTGTGCGAGCTGATCAAAGGCGCGCACGAACGCGTCCTGCACCGCATCCTCTGCTGCGTCGGCCGAGCCGAGCATCCGCGCCGCGTAGCGCGCGTACCGATCGCGATAGCGCTCGACCAGCTGAGCGTATCGCTCGCGCTCCCCTGCGAGCACGGCCCTCACAATGTCGCCGTCTGTCGGCTCGGCTCCAGGGCGCAACCGATTCCTCCGCTAAAGAGTGGCTACCCAAGGGATTGGTAACAGTTTAGGGTGCGCCTCAGCGTGACCTGCGTTACCTCGCTGCCCTCCGGGGAATCTTTACCCGGCATGGTACCTTCACAACGTCCCCCCGTTGCAGACGCTGACCTGCTGCAGCGGGTCGTGCAGCGGGATGCGACTGCATTGATCGAGCTGGAGCGGCGCCACCGCCCCTCGTTGTACGCCCAGGCGTACGGCATGCTGATGGATTCCACGTTGGCCGAGGGGGTCGTTCGCGAGGTGTTCGCGCAACTGTGGTCTGTGGCCGACCGGCTCGTTGTCCGGCGCAGCCTGTGGAGCTGGTTACGCTTGCTGGCGAAGGATCTCGCGCGGGGCCGAGCAGGCGCCCCGCGCTGCGAGATACCCACGAAGTCTGACACAGCGGAGGACAAATGAAACGCATAGTCTGGCTCATTCCGGCCCTGCTCATCCCCGCGCTCGCCGCGGCACAAGCGCCGCCGACGATTCCGAACTCCCACGCATCCGATATCGCCAAGGCGAAGGTGGCGGCACGAGCGCATCGCACGAAGCATGTCCGTGGTGAAGCGGTCGGCCTCGACAACCGGCCGGTGACGCCGGCACAACACGCCACGCCAGCAACGCACGCGACGCCGCATCCCGGCGAAGGGCCAGCCACCCCGGCCACGCCGGCGACTCCGGCGGTGCCCGCGTCACCCTCGCATCGCCCCGCGCACGCTGGTCTCGGGGGACAAGGCCGGACCAACAACCCGCGGCGTCCCTAACTAGAACTAGACAACACCTGTCGCGCTGTATCTTACCGGTCCCATGCGCATGGGACCGGTTTCATTTTCAGCGCTGCTCTGTGGCGTAGCGCCGCTCGCTCTTGCGGCACAGCGTCAGGCGTCCGTCGGGGTTGGCACCGGCGTGGTGCGTTACGCCGGCGGTTCGAGCTTCAGCGCGCTCACCGTGTCGCCGGCCGCGCAGAGCTTGTCGATTTCCCGTTATCTCGCTGTGAACGGGTCGGTGTCGTTGCTGGAGGCCGGTGTCTGGGCGAGCCAGGGTCGCGGCGACGTCTGGTCCGCTCTCGCCCATCTGGGGAACAC
>QHTW01000290.1 GCA_003220955.1 Gemmatimonadota bacterium
TGTGCTTGGAACGATTCCAAGTGGTACCGTAGGCCCTGTGGAGCCTCAAACAACGCTACCCCCCAAGAGGTGTCTGATGAGATCGATTGGTCTTCTCGTGCTCATGGCTGCGTCTCTGGCCGCCACCCCTGCAGTGGCCCAGGTAAGGTTCACGGGCCGGACTCTTCTCAAACGCAGCACCACGATGGATGGGTCGCCCGTGGCGTACCCCAAGACCGACAGCGCCGAGGTTACCGCGATGCTCATGGAGATCGACCCGGGTGGGGAGACGGGGTGGCATATGCACACAGCAGCGACGTTCGTTTACGTGCTCGAAGGATCGGTGGAGGTCGAAGAGCGACCCAGCGGGATGAAACACACTCATACCGCAGGGGATGGGTTTCTCCATGCGCTGAAGACCTGGCATAACGGTCGGAATCGGGGGCGGACGCCGACACGGATCTTGGTCGTTTCCACCGGCGAGCGAGGCCGGCCCGTCATGGTGCACGAGGGGCAGGGGCACTAGCGATCGACGAGCTCCCGCTCGCCAGCCGCCTTTCGTGCTCAGGTGCCTGGAGTTTCACGACCTCCCGGTCCTTCCGCTCTGATTCTCCGCCAGCCCGCAACTTGAAAGATCGCCACGAGCGCTGTCACGCCCCACAATGTCGCCTCGTAGGCGGTTTGCCGTTTCTCGATGCGCTGATACGCGATTCCATGGAGGACGCTCAATGTCACCGCCAAGTACGTCCAGCGCTGCAGCGATTTCCATTTCCGCGGGCCGAAGTGCCGCAACGACAAGTCGTTGGAGATGGCCAAGAGGAGTAGAAACAGGAGCGCCGCAATCAAGCCGGCATAGTTGCCAAAGCCGAAAAGATCGTGGCGCACACGACCGTGTTGGTCCACGAAGTAGAGCCACGGCCGCCCGCGCAGGTGCACGTCCAGTCCGATGGCGGTGTGCAACAGCGCCATGATGCCCGCCCAGATGCCAACATCCCGCCGCAAATCGGAGCTCACCGGGTTGGCGCGGCCGCGCAGTATGTTGCACGGCCCGAGCAAGACTGCTCCTGCGGTGAGGAGCAGCGCCGGATATGCCGTCGCAATACTGAGGTGCGAAATGACGTCGCGTCGGGCAGCAAACAGCGCCCAGAATAGCGCGGTGCTGCTCAGCGCTGTCAACGCGATCGTCAAGTGCCGTACGATCCTCTGCTGCCAGTACGAAAGACGGCGTTGCGGCAGCGCAGTTGTCAAAGGCGTCGGTCTCCCTACCGTTGCATCGGACGCTTCGGGGCTTGACTCTGGAGTGCACTCCAGGGTCTATGCTAGGGTCATGTCGGCGACCGAGGGATCACGGCAGCCCAGCGGCCTGGTGAAAATTGGCGACCTAGCTGCCCAAGCGGGCGTGACGCCCGATACGCTGCGTTACTACGAGCGGGTCGGGCTCTTGCCCGCGCCGCATCGCACCCGCACCGGTTACCGGCTATACGATGGCGCGATCGCCGACCGCATCGGCTTCATTCACAAGGCCCAGGCGCTCGGGCTCACGCTCGAGGAGGTCCGCGAAGTGCTCAAGGTGGCGGAAAGCGTGTCGCCACCGTGTGAGCACGTGCGGGCACTTCTGTCCCGTCGCCTTAAGGAAGTTCAAGGTCGGATCGCGGAGCTAGAATCGCTGCAGCGGTCGCTCGCAAGAACGCTCGCTCGCAGCCGGTCCCTTCCGCTCACGCGTTCGTGCGTGTGCGGAATCATCGAGTCCACAGCGGTGCCTCGGCAGCGAATGAGTCGCAAGACCCGAAAGGAGAAGGTATGAACGCAATTCCAAAGCAGACCTATTCTCTCTGCCCGCAGTGTTCGGAGTGCCCAGCCGTGGAAGTGTACGAGGACGGCCACGTGACGATCGGGGAAGCACCGAACCTCACGTCCCTTTCGCGCACCGAATGGAATGAGCTGGTGCGCGGCATCAAGACGGGGAAGCTGTCCGAGCTCGCGGAATAGACCTTTGGACGGAACGAAGTGGGCGGCCCGCACGAGCGTCGTCAGTGCGCTTGCCAGCGCACTGGGCGCGACGACGTGCTGCACGATTCCTACCCTGCTCGCAGCCGTTGGCCTCAGCGGTGCGTTCGCGAGCGCCGTAAGTGCGATCCCCGTAATCGGGTTCATTAGTGCACACCGGGCCTGGTTATTCGTTCGAAGTGGCTGGGGGCCGTCACCTGCCCTCCGGGGGGTGCCTCTCTTACGACGCGCCGTCTCTGGTGGGTTTCCGTCGGCGTGTACGTCGTCGCGCTCGGCGTGTCGTTTGGCGCTCCGATTGCCCGGTCGATTTGGAAGTAGATGGGGTCAACAGGAACAACACGCGGTCCGTCGTGTTATCCTTACCAAGCACAATGATGCACTTCACCGCTCTGCGAGCCGTGTGTCTCGCGGTCGCATTGTCCGTCGCCACTGCGGGCAGCGGCGTACCGATGTGCGTCAGCCTGCTTGCGCAAGCGGCAGCCCCGTGCGACATGCACTCGGGTCACAACGGAGCTGCGGCGCGTGAGCACGCCGCACATGTCGCCGCACTCGTGGCTCAACCATCGGGCCAGGCGTGCCACCAGGACGCAACCGGACTCGGCTGCGCTGCCGGGAACACGTGCCCGACGGGAAGTCCCGCGACGGGGGTGTGGGCCACCGTGTCGGCCGGCCTGCGTGCCGAATCCCATACAGGAGCCCTGAGACCGGCTTCCGCACTTATTTCCTACCTCGCCCCACCACTGTCTCCACCGCCTCAAGCCTAAGTCGGTCATCTAAGAAGTAGTGCGTCTGCGCCGCGCGAGTGGCGCGCGCTTGCGACTTTGTTTGAGGAGAATTGATATGCGAAGGATTCTCGCCGGCTCGGCGACCGCCGCGCTGGTGCTCGTCGCCGGCACCGTCTCGCCAGTGCGGGCACAGATGAATATGCAACACCCGATGGAGATGCACGCAGGGCCCCTCGGCATTCCAGAGACGCGGATGGGGTCCGGCACCTCCTGGCTTCCCGACGCCTCCCCGATGCACGCCGCCCACTACATGCTCGGGCGTTGGACCCTCATGCTGCACGGGAAGGGATTTTTCCAGTACGACTGGCAGGGAGGCTCGCGCGGCAGCAACCAGCTGGGGATCGTCAACTGGGGAATGGCGGCTGCGAGCCGGCCGCTGGGCGGCGGTCAACTCCAGCTCCGGGCGATGCTCAGCGCCGAGCCGTGGACCATCGGCGGCCGGGGCTACCCGCTGCTGGTGCAATCGGGGGAGTCCTACCAGGGCGCACCGCTGCATGATCGGCAGCACCCGCACGACCTGTTCATGGAGCTCGCGGCACTTTACGAGCGGCCGGTGGCCCGGAATCTTGGGCTCTCGCTCTACCTCGCGCCGGTGGGCGAGCCGGCGGTGGGCCCAGTGGCTTTTCCGCACCGACCGTCCGCGGCGGACGATCCGTTGGCGCCGATCTCCCATCACTGGCAGGACGGCACCCACATCACCTTTGGGGTCGTCACCGGGGGGGTCTTTACGCGGAGCGCGAAGCTCGAGGCTTCGTGGTTCAACGGCCGGGAGCCGGACGAGATTCGGACGAACTTCGACTACGCCGGCCGACGGCTCGATTCCTATAGCGCCCGGTTGACCGTCAATCCGGGGCCGCGTTGGAGTCTGTCGACCTGGTACGCCTACTTGAAGAGTCCCGAAGGGCTCTATCCCGACGAGTCC
>QHTW01000217.1 GCA_003220955.1 Gemmatimonadota bacterium
ATGCGCCATGTCCACGACCAGCACCGCGCCGACTTCGTCCGCAATCGACCTCAGCGCCGGGAAATCGACGATCCGCGCATACGCGCTGCCGCCACCGATGATGATCCGTGGCTTCTCTTTTTTGGCGACGTCCCGCACTTCGTCGTAATCAATCCGTCCGGTCTCTTCGCGAACGTGATACGCCGTCGCCTTGAAGAGCGTGCCGGAGAAATTCACCGGCGAGCCATGCGTCAGGTGCCCGCCATGTGGCAGCGCCAGGCCGAGCAGCGTGTCGCCGAACTTGGCGACGGCGAGATACGCCGCCATGTTCGCCTGCGCCCCCGAGTGCGGCTGCGCATTCGCATGCTCGGCGCCGAACAGCGCCTTCGCCCGATCGATCGCGAGCTGCTCGACTTGATCGACGATCTCGCAGCCGCCGTAGTAGCGCTTCCCCGGCAACCCCTCGGCGTACTTGTTCGTGAGCGCAGTACCCATGGCTTCGAGTACAGCAACAGACACGAAATTCTCGGACGCAATCAGTTCGAGGCCATGCTCCTGCCTCGCGACCTCACGACGAATGAGCTCTGCGATCTTCGAATCCACTTCGGACAATGGTGCTTGGCGATCAGTCATAGGGTTTTGAAGTACCCTTCCCTCTTCCCCCGTCCCCCTTCCCCGTTACTTGTCGATTTTCTCCACGCGGCGTTGATGACGACCACCCTCAAATCCGGTTTCCAACCACTTGTGCAGGATATTGATCCCCTGCTCCTCACTCACAAACTGCGCCGGCAAGATGAGCAGGTTCGAGTCCCCATGCTCGCGCGACAGCTCCGCTATCTGCTCATTCCATGCCAGCGCCGCCCGCACCTTAGGGAACCGGTTGGCCGCATACGACATGCCCAAACCTGTACCACAAGTGAGCACCCCCCGTTGCACTTCTCCACTGCTCACCGCCTTCGCTACCGGCTTGGCGTAGTCGGGGTAATCGTCGGCCGGATCCAGCTTCTTGGGCCCCACGTCGATCGGCTCGTAACCAAGCTTTTTCAGCTCATCCACGAGCCGATTCTTCAGGTTGAACCCGACGTGATCGGCGCCGACAAAGATCTTTTCACCCATCGCTAAACCCTCGCTCCTCGTTCCTTCCTTCTAATACGGCGACGACCTGTCATCCTGAGCGCAGCGCGCGAAGCGCGCGTAGCGAAGGACCTCAAAAGCAGGATGACACGCTTGTCGCTCTCGTGAGAGAGGGAGAGAGAGAAAAGGGAGTCAGACAAAGTTCTGCCTCACCTTGGCTATCGCCGCTATGCGACGTTCAGCCAGGCGATCCGCCGCCTTATAGCTCGGGATCCCCTCCTCCGCCGCGATATCGAACACCATCAGAATCGTCTCGTAAATCTCGCCCGCCTTGTTGCGCGCCCGCTCCATCGTCCACCCCTCGAGCTCGGCATTCACATTCACTAACCCGCCGGCGTTGATCACGTAGTCGGGCGCGTACGTGAGCCCCTTCTCCTCCAGCAGATCGCCATGCCGCTCCTCGGCGAGCTGATTGTTCGCCCCACCCGCAATGATCTCGACCTGGAGCTGCGGAATCGTCTCATCGTTGATGATCCCGCCCAACGCGCACGGCGCGAAGATGTTGGCCTCGACGCCGTAAATCTCATCGAGACCCACCGGCTTCGCGCGAAAGTCGTCGACCACCGCCTTGAGCTTGGCGGCGTCGATATCGGTCGCGAACAGCTGCGCCCCTTCCTTATATAGGAGATCGGCCAGGTAGTAGCCGACGTGGCCGCAGCCCTGGATCGCCACCGTCTTGCCTTTGAGCGCGTCGTCGCCGTAGCGGTGCTTGGCGCACGCCTTGATCCCGCGATAGACGCCGAACGCCGTCACCGGCGACGGATCGCCCGACTTGCCGATCAACCCCGTGACGTGATCGGTCTCCGCCTTGATGAACTCCATGTCGCCGACCGACGTGCCGACGTCCTCGGCGGTGATGTACCGCCCGCCGAGCGCCTTCACATGGCGGCCGTGCGCGCGAAAGATCGGCTCGCGATTGCGAATCTTGTTGTCGCCGATGATGACGCTCTTGCCGCCGCCCAGATTCAGACCGGCGACCGCGGCCTTGTAGGTCATGCCGCGCGCCAGCCGCAAACAGTCGATCAACGCGTCGCGATCGTTGGCGTAATGCCAGAACCGCGTGCCCCCAAGCGCTGGGCCGAGCGTCGTGTCGTGGATGGCGATTATGCCGCGGTAGCCCGAGGAGGGCTCGTACACGAGCGACACCTGCTCGTGGTCGTGCTCCTCGAGCAGCGCGAACAACGCGCTCGATTGCTCAGCCCTTACTGAGCGACCGAGAGATAACGATCCGCTGGATTTCACTCGTGCCTTCATAGATCTCGGTGACCTTTGCATCCCGGAAAAGTTTCTCGACGGGGAAATCTCGCATGTAACCATACCCCCCGAAGAGCTGAATCGCCTGGGTCGTGACCCACATCGCCGTCTCGGACGCGAACAGCTTCGCCATGCTGGCGTAGAGGGTGATGTCCTCACCCGCATCTTTGCGCGCCGCCGCCCGCTGCGCCAGCGCCCGCGCCGCCTCGATGCGCGTCGCCATATCGGCGAGCTTGAACTGCACCGCCTGGAAGTCCGCGATCGCCTTGCCGAACTGCTTGCGCTCGGCGCAATACATGAGCGACAGTTCGAGCGCCTTGCGCGCGATCCCCACCCCCTGCGCCCCGATGCCGAGTCGCCCGGAATCGAGCCCCTCCATCGCGTAGACGAACCCCATGCCCTCCTCGCCCAGCATCTGGTCGGCGGGGAGACGCAGATCGTTCAGCTCGATCCCCGCGGTGTTCGACGCCCTGAGGCCCATCTTGTCTTCGGGCTTCGCGGCCTTGTAGCCCTTGGAATCGGTGGGCACGATGAACGTCGAAATGCCTTTAGCGCCGCGGCGCGCGTTGGGCGTATCGGTGCGCACCATGATCATCATGAGATCGGCCGTGCCGGCGTTCGTCGCCCACGCCTTGGCGCCGTTCAGCACCCAGTGCTTGCCGTCCTTTATCGCCTGCGACCGCAGCGACGCCGCGTCGGAGCCCGCCTCGGCCTCGGACAACGCGAAGCCCGCGAGCAATTCGCCGCGCGCCATTGGCTTTAGCCAGCGCTCCTTCTGCTCTCGCGTGCCGTGCCGCACGAGCATCGTAGTGGGGATGGCGTTGTGAATGCCGATGGAGACGGCAAGAGCGGAATCGGCGGCGGAGATTTCCTCGAGCACCATCAAATACGTGACGGTGTCGAGGCCCATGCCGTCGTACTCCTCCGGCGTGCACATCCCCAGAAAGCCGAGTTTGCCGAGCTCGTCGATCACGTCGCGCGGGAAGTGGCTGGTGCGATCCCACTCGGCGGCGAACGGCTCGATCTTGTCGCGCGCGAATTCGCGCGCCAGCTCGACGACCTGCTCGCGGACGTCAGTCGCGGTAGGCATAGAACCCCTGCCCCGATTTTCTGCCGAGCTGTCCTTGGGCGACCATTTTCTCGAGCAGCGGCGCCGGCTGGTACTTGTGCGCGTCGAGCCCGTCCTGCAGCACCTTCAGGATCGCGAGGCACACGTCGAGCCCGATCAAGTCGGCGAGCGCCAGCGGCCCGAGGGGATGGTTCATGCCGAGCTTCATCACCTCATCGACCCCTGCGGCAGTTGCGATTCCATCCTGCACGCAGAAGATCGCCTCGTTGATCATGGGCATGAGCACACGATTCGAGACGAAGCCCGGCGCGTCATTCACTTCGACTGGAGTCTTCCCCAGGTCCCGTACGATTTCCACGGTTTGCTTGACGGTGTCGCTCGACGTCTCTTGTCCTCGTATTACCTCGACGAGTTTCATCACGGGCACCGGATTCATGAAATGCATGCCGATGACTTTGTCCGGCCCGTTGGTGTGCTTGGCAATTTCGGAGATGGAGATGGAGGACGTGTTGCTGGCCAGGACGGTATCGGGCGGTAACAGGCGGGAAAGGGCGGTAAAGATTTCGAACTTGATCCCTGGGTTCTCGGTCGCGGCCTCGACGACAATCTGTGATCCCTTCGCGGTGTCGAGCGATTTGCTCGTCTTGATCCGTCCCAGCGTGTCGGCAGCCAGCTGATGGCTGATGGCGCCTTTCTTTTCCAGGCGCTCCACGTATTTCCTGATCGTCGCGAGCCCGGCTGCTAGAGCTGCCTCGGAGACATCGATCAAGACAACATCCCACCCATGCTGCCCGAAGACATGCGCGATCCCGTTGCCCATTGTGCCGGCGCCCACGACCGCGACTTTGCTCATCCGGCGAGCCAGGTGCGCGGCTGCTTCACGCGCGCGCCGATCACGGCCAGCGTGCCGGCGATCAAGACGATCGTGGTGACGATGCCGCCCTCGGGGCCGAACGGGCCGCCGTCGATCCAGGCGTGCCGTCCGGGGGTGTACTCGACCGCGGGGACCTGAAACGTGTAGCCGCTGACCGGCGCGTCGAACAGAATCGCGAGGCCTGCGTTCCAGCCGAAGTGCAGGCCCCAGGCGAGCGCCATGCCGCCCGCCGAGAAGAACGCGAACGACAGCCAGACCGCGGCGAGCGCCACGTTCAGGGTGCTGAAGATGGTGGCGTTGGGATTCCGCGCGTGCGCGATCCCGAACAGCAGCGCGAGGATCAGCATCGCCGGCAACGCGCCGATCGCGTCGGCGAGGCGGCGCAGCGGGTAGCCGCGAAACATCAGCTCCTCGCCGAGCGCCGCGAGCACCAGTCCGAGTGCGAGCGGCACCGCCACGCGCGGCCAGGCGCTCCAGTCGCCGGTGAGCCGCACCGTCGCGCGGTCAATGACGAAGGCCAGGCCGATCGCCAGGATCGCCATGAGCGCACCGAGTCCAATGCCACGGAGCAGCCGTGGCATCAGTCCACCTGGCTGCGTGTGCCAGCCCATGCGGTCCCACGAGTACTTATTGAGCAGCTTGCCAACGACGACCGTCGCGATGATGAACCCGACCACCTCGTACGCGCCATTGCGAAACACGAACCACTGGTTGCCGCCCCACCCCGGGACGACCTCCGAGATGCCAATCGTGATCGCGAGCCCGATCGCGGCATAGAGCACGATCCAGCCGAGCGCGATCCCGACGCGTTTCGCATCCGCAAACGAAACGCGCGCCATCAGAGGCGCGCGCGAATCGTTGGGGTGAGCTGCGTCAGGACTGGCACGAGTAGGGCCAGCTTCAGCAGGTCTCCCAGCAGGAACGGCCACGTACCGAACCGGGCGGCCGCTGAGAGGTTGCCCGTGAGAATCGCGAGCTGGGCGAGCCCGCCGAGGTGGATCAGGACCAGCCCGGCGAGCACGCCGCACGCAACACGCCCCACGCTCGATTTTTCGGCCACAACGGCACCCACGGCCCACGCGGCCACCGGATAGGCCAGCAGGTACCCTCCCGTCGGTCCGAACAACCGGGCGAACCCAACCAGCGGCACCGTCGGTGTGAACACCGGCAACCCCGCCGCGCCCACCGCGAGATAGAGAATCATGCTGAGGGTGCCGAGCCGTGGGCCGAGCAGCCCGCCGACGAGCAGCACAGCCATCGGCTGCAGCGTCATGGGCACTGGCGTTCCAGGTAGAGGAACAGCCACCTGAGCCGCGAGAGCGACGAGAACGGCGCCAATCACAACGCCGCACGCACGAATGCCCCACGCCTGTCGCCGCACGCCCAACGCCAGATCTGTCATGAGAGCATCTCCACTGAGAGTGCTACCGCGTTGCCGCCACCCAAACAGAGTGTGGCAAGACCAGTGCGTTTCCCATACTGCTTGAGCGCATACAGCAGCGTCGTCAACACGCGCGCGCCGGACGCGCCGATGGGATGGCCGAGCGCGATGGCGCCGCCGTGCACGTTCACGCGCGACCAGTCCCAGCCGAGGGCCTTGCCATCGGCGAGCGCCTGCACGGCGAACGCTTCGTTCGCTTCGATCAAGTCGTAATCGGAGATCTTGGCGCCGGTTTTCTTCATCAGGTTCTGCACCGCGACGATCGGCGCAAAGAACAGGTCCTTGGGCTCGCCGCCGCCGGTCGCATAGCCGGTGATATTGGCGATCGGCTTGACGCCGTGCGCTTTGGCAAACGCGAGCGAAGTCACGACAAGCGCGCTCGCGCCGTCGTTCAGACCTGGCGCGTTGCCGGGTGTCACGGTGCCGTCTTTCTCGAACGACGGCTTCAGCGAGGCGAGTTTCTCGAGCGACGTATCTGGCCGCGGCCCCTCATCCTTCTCGATCTTGTCGACCGGCACGATTTCCGCCTTGAAGAAACACGCCTCCATCGCCTTCACGGCTTTCTGATGGCTCTGCAACGCGAATTCGTCTTGTTCTTTTCGGGAGATCCCGGCCTTTTTCGCGGTGTACTCGGCGAGGTTGCCCATGTGCGTGTTGGAGAACGAATCCCACAGCCCGTCGCGAATCATGCCGTCGACGAGCTCGCTGTTCCCCGCCTTGATGCCGCTGCGCATACCGTAGACGTAATGCGGCGCGTTCGACATCGACTCGAACCCGCCGGCCACGACACACTGTTCGTCGCCCGCCTTGATCGCCTGCGCCGCGAGCATCACCGCCTTGAGCCCCGAGCCGCAGACTTTGTTGATCGTCATCGCCGGGATCGTGCCCGGCAGCCCCGCGTGGATCGCCGCCTGGCGCGCGGGCGCCTGCCCTTCACCACCCTGGAGCACGTTGCCCATGATGACTTCGTCGACCGTGCTGTCGGGCACGCCGACGCGGCGCATGGCTTCGCGAATGACGAGCGCGCCCAAACGCGGGCCTGGCAACGACGCTAGACCGCCGAGGTATTTCCCGATCGGCGTCCGGCAGGCGGAGAGGATTACGGGCGTGGTAGAGTCAGTCATCAGTCAATGATAGCTGCGTCCTGGTGGTGTTTTCACACCCTGAAGGGTGTGGCTTTAGCCTGTGAATTTCTCAAATTAATGGCTTGAGACTCCTGGTGTGTACCTCTTCCTTCAGCTTCTCCACAAACTCCTGAACCGGCATCACCACCTGCTTGTTTCCCGACCCCCTCACCCGCACCGCGACCGACTTAGCCTCTGCTTCCCGCTGTCCGACCACGGCCATGTAAGGAATCTTGTGAGTCTCGGCGTCGCGGATCTTGTAGTTCAACGTCTCCGAGCGCTCATCGAGGTGCGAGCGGATTCCTGCCTTTTGGAGCGCATCATGCACGGCCCGCGCCGCGTCGAGCTGCGCGTCGGAGATCGGCAGCACCCGAACCTGCTCCGGCGACAGCCAGAGCGGAAACGCTCCCGCGAAATGCTCGATCAGGAAACCCGTGAATCACCGTGCGGTGCGGCTTGTTGTCCGCCCCGGTGTACTCGAGCTTGAAGCGCTCCGGCAACTCGTAGTCGAGCTGGATCGTAGCGCCCTGCCACTCCCGGCCGATCGCGTCGTTGAACTTGATGTCGATCTTGGGACCGTAAAACGCACCCCCGCCGATGTCCATCCGGTACGTCAACCCTCTGCGCTTCAACGCGCTTTCCAGCGCCTGCTCGGCGACGTCCCACATGCGGTCGTCGCCGAGCTTCTTGTCGGGGCGAGTCGCCAGATCGAGCCGGTACTGCAGCCCAAACGTCTTCCCCATCACCAGCTCGACGATGTCGAGCAGGTTGAAGATTTCCTCCTCGATCTGGTCTTCACGCAGGAAGATGTGCGCATCGTCCATCGACAACCCGCGCACTCGCAGCATCCCGTGCAGCGTCCCCGAGCGCTCGTTGCGATACACGTTCGCAATCTCCGCCAGGCGAATCGGCAGATCGCGATAGCTGCGCTGCTGGCTCGCGTACACGAGGATGTGCATGGGGCAGTTCATCGGCTTGACGCGATAGTGCACTTCTTCCGACTCACCCTCACCCGCTGCCATCGCCGGGAACTGGTTCGCGGCATACAGCGGCAGGTGCCCCGAGCGCAGGAACAGCTGCTCGCGAGTCACGTGCGGCGTGTACACGAGCTGGTAGCCGCGCTGCAGAATGATGTCCTCGATGAAGCGCCGCAGCTCGAAATTCAGGATCGCGCCGTTCGGATGCCACAGAATCAGCCCCGGTCCGACGTCTTCCTGAATCGAGTAGAGATCGAGCTGCTTGCCGATGACGCGGTGATCGCGCTTGCGCGCTTCCTCGAGCCGCGTGATGTACTGATCGAGGTCCTGTTTGGAGAACCATGCGGTCCCGTAAATGCGCTGCAGCATCTGGCGGCGCTCATCGCCGCGCCAGTACGCCCCCGCAGCGTGCAGCAGCTTGAAATGCTTGATCCGCCCCGTGCTCGGCACGTGCGGCCCCCGGCACAGATCGACGAACGGGCCGTCGGTATAGACCGAGATGACTTCGTTCGGCCCCAAGTCGCCGATGCGTTCGAGCTTGAGCGGGTCATCGGTGAAGCGCTTCTTGGCCTCAGCCCGCGACACTTCCTCGCGCACGAACGGATAATCCTGCTTGGTGACCTCGGCCATTTTCTGCTCGATGGCTTCGAGATCCTCCGGCGTAAACGGCCGGCCGATGTCGAAGTCGTAGTAAAACCCGTCTTCGATGGGCGGGCCGAACCCGATCTGCGCTTTGGGAAAGAGCTGCCGCACGGCGGTCGCCAGCACGTGCGCCGAGGAGTGGCGCAGCACGTCGAGCGCCTGGGGATCTTTGTCCGTCAGGATCGAGACCTTCACGCCATCCGGGAGCGGCCGCTGCAGATCGCGCACGTCGCCGTTGACGCGAATGGCGAGCGCGGCCTTGGCCAGGCCGGGTCCGATCGCCTTGGCGAGGTCCGCGCCCGTCGCGCCCGCCGGCAGGGTCTTCGTGCTCCCATCCGGCAGGACGACCTGAATCTCGGAAGGGGCCATGTCTAAGGAGTAGCGGTAGTCGTTGCGCCGGCGGCGGGCGCGGCGCCCATCGGCGGCGTGCGCAAGCCGAACCGGAAGTAGAGTCCCACCGAAAGCAGAATCACGCCCGCGATCATTACCCAGCGGACGATGCGACCCGGCGGCAGTCTGTCATCGGACGACGACGATTTGGGATGCGTCATTGGACGATATTCTAGTCGGCGCTTCTATATTAAGGAATGGCATACGATCCGCGGCCCGTAGAACCAGTCATTTACAAGCGCTGGCTCGACGCCGGCGTCTTCCAGCCGCGGCCCGATGGCGAGCCGTACGTCATCGTCATTCCCCCGCCCAACGTGACCGACGTCCTGCACGTCGGGCACGCGCTGAACAACGTGATCCAGGACGTGCTGATCCGCTTCGAGCGGATGCGCGGCCGCGCCGCCGAGTGGCTGCCGGGGACGGACCACGCCGGCATCGCGACGCAGAATGTCGTCGAGAAACGGCTCGCCGCTGAAGGCAAGACGCGCTTCGACCTGGGCCGCGACGCGTTCGTCGCGCGCACGTGGGAGTACGTCCGGAAGACCGGCAGCACCATCATCGAGCAGCTCAAGATCATCGGCTGCTCCTGCGACTGGAGCCGGCAGCGCTTTACGTTCGATCCCGAATACGCCGCCGCCGTGCGCGAAGTATTCGTGCGCCTGTGGGACGAAGGGCTCATCTACCGCGGTCACCGCGTGATCCACTGGTGCCCGCATTGTTTGACTGCGCTGTCGGACGAAGAGGCCGAGCACCACGAGACGCAGGGAAACCTGTACTACATCAGGTATTTGTTGCTAGACGGTTCGGGCTCAGTCACAGTCGCGACGACGCGCCCCGAAACGATGTTCGGCGATATCGGCCTCGTGTTCAATCCGAAGGACAGCCGCTACAAGAGCCTCAAGGGCAAGCGCGTGAAGATCCCGCTGTCCGGCGTCGAGATTCCGATCGCCGTCGATGACGCGGTCGATCAGGCGTTTGGCACGGGCATGCTCAAGATCACGCCGGCGCACGACGCCAACGATTTTGAGATTGCCAACCGGGTGTGGCCAAAGGAAGCGAAGCCGCTGATCATGACCGAGGACGCGCGGATGGAGAAATCGCCGCGCGTGCCAGCCGATCTCCCAGGGCTCGACCGCTTCGACGCGCGCAAGAAGATCGTGAAGCAGTTGGAGAAGGAAGGCTTGCTCGTAAAGGTCGAGCAGCACCAGCACGCGGTGCGGCGCTGCTATCGCTGCGACACGGTCGTCGAGCCGCGACTCTCCGACCAATGGTTCGTGAAAATGCAGCCGCTCGCCGAGCCGGTGCTCGCCGAATATCGCAGATGGAGAACATCCGCGATTGGAACATCTCGCGGCAGCTGTGGTGGGGACACCGGGTGCCGGTATTCACCTGCGCCAACGGCCATCAGTGGGCCGACCGCGAGGATCCGAAGCAGTGCCCCACGTGCGGCGCGAGCGTGCAGCAGGATCCCGACGTGCTCGACACATGGTTTTCGTCCTGGCTGTGGCCGTTCGCTACGTTCGGGTGGCCGCACGACACGCCGGACCTGCGCCGCTTTTATCCGGGCCACACGCTGGTCACCGCGCCGGAGATCCTGTTCTTCTGGGTCGCCCGCATGCTGATGTCGGGCTACCACTACATGGGTCAGCGGCTGCCGTTTCGCACCGTGTACCTGCACGGCACGGTGCGCGACACGAAACACCGCAAGATGTCGAAGTCGCTCGGCAACGGGATCGACCCGCTCGACGTCGTGAAGTTGTTCGGCGCCGACGCACTGCGCTGGACCCTGATCGCCGGCAGCTCACTCGGCGCCGATGTCATCCTCGATCCCAACGATCTCGAGACGGCGTTCGCGCCGGGCCGCAATTTCGCGAACAAGCTGTGGAACATCGCGCAGTTCGTCCTGGGCCAGCTGCCGAACAGCGTGCCCGCAATCGATGCGATCGATCGGCGCTCGCTCACGCTGGCCGACCGCTGGATTCTGTCGCGCGCGCAGGCCGTGATCCGCGAAGCAACGGCGTCGCTCGAGCAGTTCCGGCTCGATGAAGCCGCCAAGCGGTGCTTCGAGTTCGTGTGGAATGAGCTGGCTGACTGGTATGTCGAGGCCGTGAAACCCAGGCTCGACGATCCGGCTGCCAAAGCGGTCCTGGCGTACTGCCTCGATCTTTCGCTGCGCCTGCTTCAGCCGATCGTCCCGTTCATTTCTGAGGAGCTGTGGCAGAAGCTGCCCGGCCGCACAGCCACCGATCTGCTCGTGACCGCGGCGTGGCCGGCGCCGCGGCCCCAGCTCGACGATCCGCGCGCCGATCAGGAATTCGGCCGCGTGAAGACGGCGATCGAGCACATTCGCTCGATCCGCGCGGAGTACCGCGTCGCGCTGAAGACCAGGCTCAAAGCCACGATCGTGGCGCGCGGCAACGACAAGGCCACGACGTTCGACGGCGAGCGCGACACGATCGTGCGGCTGGCGCAGCTCGAGAGTCTCGCGCTCGACGGGGTACCCCAAGGTGTCGGCGCGCACGCCGTGTTCGGCGACGGCAGCGAAGTCGTCGTCGCGCTCGAGGGCGCCGTAGACGTCAGAATCGAATGTGAAAGACTTTCTGGTGAGCTCAATCGGCTTGAGAAGCAGCTGGGGAGCTTAGCGACTCGACTCAGCAGCGAAAGTTTCGTCTCGCGCGCGCCGCAGGAAGTCGTAGCCAAGGAGCGCGAAAAGGAAAAAGCATGGCGCGATCAGCGCGACGTCCTGGCCGCCAAGCTCAAGTCCCTGGGCTGCTCCTAGCCCTGCTGCTGGCCGGGGCGTGGCAGGCCTCGGGCGGCTGCGCGAGCGTCGGCACGCCACCGGGCGGGCCGCCCGACAGCACGCCGCCGCGCATTCTGCACGTGCAGCCCGAATCCGGCGCCGTCGTCCCCAACTACGGCGGCGACGTGGTGATTCAGTTCGATGAAACGGTGGACGAGATGCCGAGCGCCGGAGGCATCGGAGGGTTGTCGGGGCAGGTGTTGCTGTCGCCGGTCGCGGGTCCGGTCAAGGTGAGCTGGCACCGCAGCAGCGTCGCCGTGAAGCCCAAAGAAGGGTGGAAGCCCCGCGTTTACCGGCTCGAGATTCTGCCCGGCTTTGTCGATCTGCGCCGCAACCGCAGCGACTCGGGCAAGACGGTGCTGTTCACGACGGGTCCGGAGATCGGCCACGGGCGCATCGGCGGCATCGTCCTCAAGTGGATCGAGCAAACGATTCTCGCGCGCGCGCTGATCGAGGCGGTGCCGCTGCCCGATACCATCGGGTACTTGACCCTGGCCGACTCGGGCGGCCAGTTCAACCTCCAAAACCTCGCACCCGGACGCTACATCGTGTACGCGACGTCGGACGACAACGGCGATCGGCACCGCAGCCCACGCGAAGCCTACGACTCGACGCTGGTGACCCTCGACTCGAGCAGCAACGTGGCCCTCTTTGCGTTCCCGCACGACACGATTGCACCGCGGCCCCGCGGCGCGACATATGTCGATTCGATTACGGTGCGCGGCGACTTCAGCGAGGCGCTCGATCCCACCGCTCCGCTCGACACGGCTCAGGTCCACGTGCTGCAGCTCCCCGACTCGACGCCGATCGCCGTGGCCCAGATTCTCACGCAACGCCAGTACGATTCGCTGGCGAACACGCTGCGCCAGAAAGCCGAGTCTGCCGGCGCCGCCGCCATCAAGCACGACACCGCGGCCGCGCCGAACATTCATCCGACGGTACCGCCGGGACCTCCGGCGCAAGCGGCGCCTCCTCCCGCCCCCCCGCCCCGCGCGCAGCGGGCAGGACGCGGCCGCGGCGCTGCGGGGCCGACGCGGCCGGCGGTGGACACGGCGCTCGTGCGCAAGCTGCTCGCGCAGCGACCCGTTCCGTCGGATAAGATCGTGATTCGGCTGGTGCACCCGTTGAAGCCCGAGACGCGGTATGTCGTGCGCGTACAGGGCGCGACGAACCTCGTCGGGAGGAAGGGTGGCGGCGATATCGGCTTCACGGTGCCGAAGCCCGTTCCGGTAGACACCACGCGCCGCGCACCGCGCGCGATGCCCAAGCCTCCCCCGCCTCCCCCTCCATGACCGATCCCCGGCGGCAGCTGCCCTCGATCGACGCGCTCCTGGCCGGCCCGGGAGTCGCGGCGCTCCTCGCCGAGCATCCGCGCGCGCTCGTCGTGAAGGCGGCCCGCGCCGCGGTCGACGCTGCGCGGCTCTCCGGCGGCGGGGCGCCGTCGGAAGGGTGGGATGAAGCAGTCCGCGTCGCGGTCCGGCGACTCGCCGAGCCGTCGCTCGCGCCCGTCATCAACGCCACGGGCGTCGTGTTGCACACCAATCTGGGGCGAGCGCCGCTGGCTCGGGCGGCGATCGCCGCGATGACGCGCGTCGCGAGCGGATATGCCGCGCTTGAGTACGACCTGGGCCGCGGGACGCGCGGCTCCCGCCATGCCCATTGCCGCGATCTGCTGGTCGAGCTGACGCACGCGGCGGACGCGCTCGTCGTGAACAACGCGGCCGGCGCGTTGCTCTTGGCGCTCAGCGCGCTCGTGCGTGGTGGTGAGGCCGTCGTGTCGCGAGGCGAGCTGGTCGAGATCGGCGGCTCGTTCCGGATCCCCGATATCATGGCCCGCTCGGGCGCCCGGCTTGTTGAAGTCGGCACCACGAATCGCACGCATCCCCAAGACTACGATCGCGCCCTGACTCCCGACTCCAAGATCCTGCTCAAGGTCCACCGCTCGAACTTCCAGGTCACCGGGTTTACGGCCGACGTTGCCGTCGTCGAGCTGGCGGAGATGGCCCATGCGCGAGGGCTCGCGTGCATTTACGATCTCGGCAGCGGGCTGCTACTGAACCTTTCGGAGTGGGGACTGAGCGGGGAACCGACGGTTCCCGAAGCGGTCGCCGCGGGCGCCGATCTTGTCGTCTTCAGCGGCGACAAGCTGCTCGGCGGCCCGCAAGCCGGCATTCTGGTGGGCACGGAGCAGGCGATCGCGGCGTGCCGCGCCGATCCAATCGCGCGCGCGGTGCGCGCCGACAAGCTGACCCTGGCTGCGCTGGAAGCGACGCTGGCGCTCTACCGCGACCACGCCACGGCGCGCCGGGAAATCCCGATCCTGCGGATGCTGACGGAGGATCTGGACGAAGTGAAACGGCGTGCCACGGCGATACTCCAGGGCGTCGGTGCGAAGGGCGAGCTGATCGAAGGCGATTCTGAGGTGGGTGGCGGCTCGTTCCCGGGAGCCAAGTTGCGGACGTGGCTCGTGGGGTTGCCCGAGGAGCGTCTCGCGGAGCGGCTGCGCTCGTTCGATCCCCCCATCATCGCGCGCGTCGCGGGCAGTCGCGTGTTGTTCGATGCGCGCACGATCTTCCCCGAGCAAGTCGAGACGCTGATCGCGGCACTCCGTGGCTAGTCCGGCGGTCTTCCTCGATCGCGACGGGACGGTCATCGAGGAGACCGGTTATCTGCACGAGCCCGGGAAGGTCAAGCTGCTCCCCGGTGCTGCCCAGGCGATCAAGCAGCTCAACGAACGCGGGTTTCTCGCGGTTACAGTCAGCAACCAGTCGGGCATCGCGCGCGGGCTGTACACCGTCGCCGACTACGCCGCCGTCCAGCGCCGGCTCGCCGAGCTGCTCGAGGCGCAGGGGGGCGGGGGGGGCGCCCATCTCGACGGCGCGTACTTCTGCCCGCACCACCCGCGGTTCACCGGTCCCTGCGAGTGTCGCAAACCGGGTCTCAAGTTGTTCCGCGACGCGGCCGCGGCGCTCGACATCGACCTGAAACGTTCCTGGTGGGTGCAGCCCGCCCGGGCGTTAGGCGGCAAAGCGATTCTGGTCGCGGCGGGAGAGGGCAATCTCGATCAAGGACAGGCGCGGGCGATAGGAGCGAAAGTGGTCGCGGATTTGGCGGCGGCGGTCGCAGAAATTGTGCGCGCCAGCGTCACTCCATAAATTAGCCTCGCCCCGCGCCCCCGCCCGTGTCCCGTTGCGTAAGGAGCCTTCTGTGCGCTCAGTTCTCATGCTGACAGCGCTCGCCGCCGCCGCTCCGATGGCGCTCTCATCGCAGATCCCCATTCGCGTGGGCCAAGTCGTCACCGGCCGGCTCACACATACCGATCAGAAGTTCTCCGACGGCTCGCGCTACAAGATGTACGCGTTCGTCGGCAACAAAGGAGATACCGTCGCGGTGGACCTCACGTCGGACGACTTCGACGCGAACCTCCTAATCGCCGACGCGTCCGGCAATTCGCTGGCGCGCAACGACGACGGCGGCGAGAACTGCAATGCGCGCCTGACGTTCGTGCCGCCGGCGACCGGGAACTACCGGGTCTACGCGAACTCGAGCTCGCAGGCGGAGATCGGCGAGTTCAAGCTCACCCTGGCGCGCGGCAAGGCGCGCCTCCCGGCCGATAGCGTGTGCAAGGGTTTTGGACCGGTGGCGGGAATGATCGAAGTCGGGCAGACGATCACCGGCAACCTCACGGCGGACGATCCCGAGTTCCGCAGCGATTCGACGTATTTCGAGCGGTGGGTGCTGCCCGTCAAACCGAACCAGGCGTTCACGGCCGATCTCCAATCCGAGGATTTCGACGCGTACCTGTGGCTCACCCGCGGGCACGGCGACAAGATCGTCGCCAACGATGACGGTGGGGGCGGCTGCAATGCGCGCCTCGTCTACACGCCGCAGGACGACCACCCGCTGCGCCTGATCGTGAACACCGCCCGCCCCCCGCATTCGACGGGTCGCTTCACGCTGCGCGTGACGGAAGGCGAGTCGACCATCGAGACCAAGGGCAACTGTCGCTTCCGTAGCGTGGCGAGCAACACCCAGACCATGCAGCAGGCGAGCAACGTGACGACGCAGGCGAGCGGCCAGTCCGCGTCCGTCCAGGCGATCCGCGTGGGCGAGACGGTCAACGGCACGCTCTCGAGCAGCGATTCGCTCTATCCCGACAACACCTACTTCAAGTTCTATCAGTTCGCCGCCCCGACCGGACCGGTGACGATCGACCTGGCCTCCGACGACTTCGATCCGGTCTTGATCGTCCGCGGCGACGATCTCGACAACTCCATCATCAACGATGACGGCGGCCCGGGCTGCGCGGCGCGCGTGTCGCGCACGTTCCCCAGCCGTGGCCCGTACCGCATCCTGGTGAACACGACGTCGACGCCGCAGCGCGTTGTCCATCACGCAGGGATCGAGCCCGATGCGCGATGACGACAATGCCAACTGCGGCCAGCGGGCGGGGGGCGCCCCCGGCGCCGCGGGCGGCAATGAGCACTCGATCCAAGTCGGCCAGACACAGCAGGGCCAGCTCACCCGCAACGACGTGCTGCTCACCAGCGACAGCACCTACGCGCAGCCGTGGACGATTCAGGGCCGCGCCGGCCAGACGATTACCATCGATCTCGAGTCCGACGCGTTCGATTCGTATCTGTTCCTGCGCGGGCCCGGCATCTCGGGCGGCCGCGACTTCCAGGACGACGACTCGGGCGGCAACTGCCATGCCCGGCTCACGGCGACGTTCCCGCAGAGCGGCGAGTACGAGATTGTGGTGAACACCGCCGATCATTACGCGACGGGCGCCTTCTCGCTCAGCGTCACCACCGGTTCCAAACCGAAGTCGGTCGCGCGCTGCACTCGTAGCCACTAGTGCCCCACCCCCCGCCGGTTCGTGTCGCCGTGCTCGTGTCGGGCGGCGGCACGAACCTGCAGGCGCTCCTCGATGCCCTGCACGATTCCCCGCTGGCGCGCGTCGCGCGCGTGATCTCCAGCCGCGCCGACGCGGGCGCGCTCGAGCGGGCGCGCCGCGCCTCCGTCCCCACCGCCGTGCTGCGGGATCCCGGCGACCCGGCCGAGCTGCTCGCGGCGCTGGGGGATGCGCAGCTCGTCGTGCTGGCGGGATATGTGAAGCTCGTCCCGGCGGCGGTGGTCTCCCGGTTTCGCGGCCGGATGATCAACATCCACCCCGCCCTGTTGCCCGAGTTCGGGGGACCGGGGATGTACGGGCAACATGTGCACGACGCGGTGCTCGCGAGCGGCGCCACCGAGTCGGGCGCCACGGTGCATTTCGCGGACGAGGAGTTCGATCGTGGAAAAATCATTGCGCAGGAGCGCGTGCCCGTGAGGCCGGGAGATACGCCCGATTCGCTTGCCGCCCGGGTTCTGGAGGCGGAGCATCGACTGCTGCCGCGTGTGGTTTTGGATCTTGCGAAGAGGATTGGATGATCGCCCTATGAGAGCCTTGCTGTCAGTTTCAGACAAGCGCGGAATCGTCGAATTCGCGCGGGAGCTGGTCGGGCTTCGCTGGGAAATTGTCTCGACCGGCGGGACGGCAGAGGCTCTCAGGCGTGAACAGGTCCCGGTGATTGGCGTTGAGGACGTCACGGGGTTCCCCGAGATGATGGACGGTCGCGTGAAGACGCTGCACCCGAAGATCCACGGCGGGCTGCTGGCGCGGCGCGACAATGCCCACGACCTCGCGGCGCTGCAGCAGCACGGCATCACGCCGATCGACCTCATCGCCGTCAATCTGTATCCCTTTCGCGAGACCGTCGCCAAACCGGCGACCACCTTCGCCCAGGCGATCGAGCAGATCGATATCGGCGGCCCCTCGATGCTCCGCTCGGCCGCGAAAAACCACGCGGCGGTGATCGTTATTGTGGACCCTGATGACTACTCGTCTATCATCAAACGTCTGAAGAACGGCGGCGTGGCGGCGAACGAGCGGCAGGCGCTCGCCGCCAAGGTGTTCGCGCACACCGCCGCCTACGACAGCGCGATCCTGGCCTACCTGTCGCGGTCGCAGGAATCGCTGCCGCCGAGACTCAGCCTGGTCCTCGAGCGGCAGCAGGCGCTTCGTTACGGCGAGAATCCGCATCAGCGCGCCGCGCTGTACGTGACGGACGAACCCGGCATCGGGGATATGCAGCAGCTCCACGGCAAGGAGCTGTCGTTCAATAATCTGCTCGACGTCGATGCGGCGGTCATGGCGATCGTCCCATGGCAGACCAAGGACGCGCGCGCGGCCTGCGTCATCATCAAGCACACCACGCCGTGCGGCATCGCGCTGGGCCGCAACGCCGCCGACGCCTTCGCGCGCGCGCTGGCGACCGATCGCACCTCCGCGTTCGGATCGGTGATCGCGTTCAACACGGTCGTCGACCGCGCCGCCGCCGAAGCGATGCGTGAGCTGTTCGTGGAAGTCGTGGTCGCGCCGCGCATCGACGCCGCTGCCTTGGCGGTATTCCAGGAAAAGAAGAATCTGCGAGTGGTGGAGGTGCCCCCCGCTCGTGCGGACGATCAGCCGACGCTCGACTACAAGCGCGTGCGGGGCGGATTCCTGATCCAGGACCGCTTCCGCTACAGTGACGTCGCGGATGAGTCCAAGTGGCGGATGGCCAGCACTCGGCGCCCCACGGATGCGCAATGGAACGACCTGCGCTTCGCGTGGGCGGCCGTCGGATCGATCAAGTCCAACGCGATTATCCTCGTGAAGGACGAAGCCGCCATCGGGATTGGCGCCGGGCAGATGAGCCGGGTGGACTCGTCGTTCCTGGCCGTCCACAAGGCGCGCCAGCAGGGGCACGATCCTCGCGGTGCGGTGTTAGCTAGCGATGCCTTTTTCCCCTTCCGGGACGGCGTGGATGAAGCCGCCGCCGCCGGGGTCGCCGCTATCATTCAGCCCGGTGGGTCCGTCCGGGACGCCGAGGTCATTGCGGCGGCGGACGAGCACGACCTTTCCATGATCCTGACCGGTATGCGACAGTTCCGTCACTAGATTATTGGGCCTATGACGACCACGTATCCCAATCGCGCAACGCCCGTGAGCCGCCAGGTGGACTACGTACCTGCCGCGCCTCTGAGCACCGTTAGTCCGCCGTATCTGATGGCAGGGTGCGTGTCGCTGGGCGCGCTCATCCTGTACGTCCTCACCCTGGCTCCCACGACGCAGTTCTGGGACACGTCGGAATACCTCGCGGCGGCGTACACGCTCGGCATTCCCCATCCGCCGGGGAATCCGCTGTTCGTGCTGATCGCCCACGTGTTCGGCATGCTGCCCCTCATGAAGGAATACGCCGCGCGCATCAATCTCTTCGCCGCCGTGACGAGCGCCATCTCCGCGGGTTGCTGGTTCCTCGTCACCGAGCGGTGGCTGCGCTCGTTCGTGCCGGCGCTGTGGCCGCGGCGGCTCGTCGCGCTCGCCGGCGCGCTCGTCTCCGCCACCGCGTTCACGGTGTGGAATCAGTCGGTCGTCAACGAGAAGGTCTATACGCTCAGCCTGCTGTCCATCGCGCTGATTCTGTGGCTGATCGTGCGCTGGGATGATCAGCCGCCCGGAGAGGCCCACGACCACTATCTCCTGCTGATCATCTATTTGCTCGCCTTGACGGCGACGAACCACATGATGGGCGTGCTCGTCGGACCCGTCGTGCTCGTGCTCCTCTTTCCCCCGCTCAAGCAGAACCGGCCCGCCTCCGAGCCGGAGCGGCGG
>QHTW01000181.1:0-1079 GCA_003220955.1 Gemmatimonadota bacterium
TTGCCGTTGGCATCCAGCGGCGTCGCGGTGAGCTGTGCGGTCTGCCCCACCGCCACGCTCGCTGTGGCAGGACTCACGGACACCAATGCCACCGGGACAACCATGACCGCGATTGCGGCGGTGTCGGCGTTGGCCCCGCCATTCTGGGTGGCGATCGCGCTATAGGGACCGGCGTTGGGGCCCGCCGTGAAGAGTCCCGACGCCGAAATGGCGCCGCCGGTAGCGCGATAACTCACGCTCACGGCAACGCTGTCGCCGTTCTTCCTCTTCCCGTACGCGGCGAACTGCTCTTGACCTCCAACAAGGACAGAAGCCGTATGGGGACTGAGAATGACCTGCGCCACCGGACCTCTGTTTTTGACTCGCGAGCTCCCCGTCGGGGGGGAGGTCGTCGCAGACGCCGTCACACTGTAGTCGCCCGCGGTCGTGTCGGCGGTGTAGAGACCGCCGGTCGTGATTGTGCCCCCGGTTGCACTCCAGCGCACTGTCACGGCGACGCTGTCGCCCGCTTGTGTTCGACCGAAGGCGACGAATTGTCGCGTCTGATAGGGATCCAGGACAACGGTATCTGGGGAAGTAACGACCTGCGTCACATCAGAGGTCGGTGAGGTAGGGCCACGCATGGCCGGTAGCTTGCACGCAACACAAACCGCGGCCGCCACCAGAAGCGGCGCTTTCATGAGCGCTAGGCGCACCGAGAGCTTAAATGTGAACGGCATAATCCCCCTCGCCGCCTTTCGGCGGTTTTGCTCTGAGCAGCGGTTTCAATTGTTCGGCCGGGGCGCTCCGGACTGCGAACGACTGGGATGAAACAGCGAGGACCAGTGTAGCAAAGCTTCTACAACGCGCAAGTCGGGGATTCCCTCATCACAGCTAACCGCAAGCGCTGCTGCGCGCGTATGCAGCGACCCGTTCAGCTGTGCGTTCTGGCCGTCACCCGCACGACCGGATCGATCGTGTTCTGCGTCACCCTTCAGGAGGGCTGGCGGCCCGTCGCGACGACGAGGTGATCGACCCACAAGGTCTGCGTCGTCGGTCCGCCGGAGATCCCTCGGTTGAACGACAACTGCACAGAGTTG
>QHTW01000181.1:1110-3286 GCA_003220955.1 Gemmatimonadota bacterium
CCACGTGCCGCGTTGCACGCCGTCGATCCAAAATGTCTGGCTAGCGTTGGATAGTCCTGGGTCGTTGAGCTTCACCCAGAATTCCACGCGGTGCCACGCGTCTGGGCTCAACGTCAGTGGGGGGACGTACGTCTCCGTGCCATCGCCGTATCGTCCCCAGCACGTGGCGCCATCGCCTTCTCGAGCCATGGATGGGTAGTACGTGTAGAAGCGCGCGGCCCCAGGGTCACCCTTCTGTTCCGTGACGATCATCGCGATGAAGAAGTCCGTGCCGTTCGGGCAGATTCCTGCCTTGCCCGCGGCCGACCACTGATCGTCAACGCGTGCGCCATAGAGCGCCAGGAGCTTCGTACCGCCCTGCCAGTTTGGTGGGGGGGGGAAACGGATGTAGTAGCTCACGTACAACGAGTCGAAACCGGGCATGAAGAATCGTGTGAGCCAGCCGCCGTCACCACCCGCGGGGTAGGTCACTTCGAGATAGTGGCTCCCCGACTGCGCGAAGCTTGGATTCGTTACGACCCGCTGACGGCTGGGGTCCGCACCGTCAGACCACGCAGCCAGCGTTCCCGATTCGAAGTCCTCGGCGAAGACAGTATCCACCTGAAGCGACCCCGATACGGAATCCCGAGTGTGACAACTTTGGTTGAGACTCAGGAGGGGCAGTGAGGCGAGCATCACCGCCGTGATGGCGGGGCGACGAGCGAAGGTCACTGGGTCTATCATCGGCCTATCATCGCCGGCTGATGTGGGCGCTTTCGTACCAGTAGCAGCCAGTCTCTGCTTTGCTGTCCCCTAACCCACCCCACGTCGGCGCGAACTGGTACTCGATGATTCCCGGGTCCGGTGGCATCTGCAGATCCGTGTACACTCCCTGGAGTACGCCGTCCAACCACCATTTCGTCGCCCCATCCCGGCTCGTCGGGGTCGTGCTGTAACGCACGGTCCACTCGATTAAGTGCCATCGCCCCAGTGCCACCGGCGTCGCAGTCACGTTCGGAGCCAATCTGCGAGTATCGCTCGCAAACGTCGGCTCAACCTGAATCGTATAGTTGGTCCGATCATAGAACATCATCAGGTAGATGGTGCCCGCCGCCGAGGTAGCCGGGAACATGAACGCGATTTTATTCACACCACTCGGGTGGGGTTCCCAGGGATTGCTCGGTTTCCAGCGGAATCCGAAATACGTTTCCTGCACGGGCATCCCGGGGTTGTAAAACACTACACCTGGCTCGTACCCGCCGGGAAATCCTGGGGCGTATGTGAATTGCAACACGGCGGAGTGGGCAGTTGGCGTTGTCGTGTCGGAAGTCAGACCGACGCCCGATCCGTTGGTCGTCCGTCGTTCGAGCATTCGCCAGGTCTTCCCGACCAGAGCATTGAGCGGCCCGTCACTCAGCACCGTGAACCCAGCCGGCTCGTTTGGCCAGCCATCCCGTGGCGATGATCGTCCCACGGGCGCAGTTTCGGTCGTTCCGCTGGGTGTGCACACGGGAACAGCTGGGGTGTCACACCCCGTGATCGGTAGGATCACCAACAGGACGCAGCCTAATTCGCTGACTCGACATTCCACGGGTTTGCCCTGGAGAGTTGGCTGCGCTCCAGCCGAGGCATGACGCGTGCCAGGCGGCGGGGTCGTCATAGGTTCCACAACTGTTGCGTGCACGCTACGACGCTGTGCTCGCGCGTCTTCTTAAGGGGCTCGGTCCGCGTCTTGCGAGCTACATCCACAATGACACCCACACACCAACCGACAGGCCCGCTCCGAGTCGCGTTCGTCGGCACGGGCAACATGGCCCGTGCCCACCTCCACAGCCTGCGGCGCGTGCGAACAGCGCACGTTGTGGTCGGTGTTCACGACCTCGACGAGTCCGCGAGCCGGCAGTTCGCCGCGCTGGCGGCTACCACCAGTTATCAGACGCTCAGGGAACTGCTCGACGTCGGGCGGCCACATCTCGTACACGTCTGCACTCCAGCCGGGACTCACTTCGAGCCCGCTCGCGATGCGCTGCTCGCCGGGGCACATGTGTACGTGGAGAAGCCGTTCGTCGAGACGAGGCGTGAGGCCGAGGAGCTGCTGGCTCTCGCGGCGACGCGCGGACTGCTGGTGGGCGCGGGACACCAACAGCTGCGGGACCCGGCGTATCTGGCGCTGCTGCGTCAAATGCGGGATCTCGGC
>QHTW01000182.1 GCA_003220955.1 Gemmatimonadota bacterium
CCTCGCCCTGCGCGAGCCCCGGCATCAGCGACGCCGACAACGTGAACGAGGGAATTCGGTTGAAGTGGTTGATCTGCCGCGCGCCCACCCCTTCCTGCACGTTCGCCAGCGCGTTGAGCTGGACCAGTTGCCCGCCCTTACCTCGCAGATAAATCCCGCCCATGTCGCTCGGCGTGGCGCGATCCTTGGGATCGAGCTGCACCATCACGTAGTAGAGCTTGTCGTTCCGCGTGAAGGTGCTGACGCGGCGGCCGCCGAGGAACGTCTGCAGCGCGCTCGCCACGTCGCGGACGGGCACCCCCAAATCCTCTGCCCGGTCACGGTCGAACGTCACCCGCAGCTCGGGCTTGTTCACAAACAGGTCAGTCTGGACGTTCGCGAGACCCTTGACTTGTGAGACGCGACCGA
>QHTW01000184.1:0-647 GCA_003220955.1 Gemmatimonadota bacterium
AGGCGCGCGTCGGCGATCGAGTGCGTCACGAACACGGACCCGTCGTACGCGCTGTGCAGCTTCACGCCGAGCGGCAACGTCTGCTGGATGGCGGGGAGCGCTTCGCGAATGTTCCGCGCGACATCGATGAGGTTCGCCTTCGACTGCCGTACCACGCCGATGGCCACCGACGGGGATCCGTTGTAGCGGAAGATCGAGCGGTCGTCCTCCGGGCCGAGCTCGACCCGGGCCACATCCTTGAGCTTGATGAGCTGGCTGCCTTGGCTCGCCACCACCATTTCGCCGAATTCCTGCGGCGTTTTGAGCTCGCCCAGCGAGCGCACGGAGAACTCGCGCCGGGTAGATTCGATCCGGCCGGCGGGGATTTCGACGTTGCGCGAGACGATCGAGCCTTCGACGTCCTGGACCGTGAGGCCGCGCGCCGACAGCGCCTCGGGCTGCACCCAGACGCGCATCGAGTAGCGCCGCTCACCGAAGATCTGGGCGCTGCCGACGCCCGGCAGGCTCTGGAGCCGCGCCTTCACCAACCGATCGGCCACGTCCGACAGCTGCATCAGGTCGTAGTTGTCGCTCGACAGCGCCAGCCAGAAGAACGGCTGCGCATCGGCCGACTGCTTCGCGATCACCGGCTCGAGCACGTCGACCGG
>QHTW01000184.1:788-1156 GCA_003220955.1 Gemmatimonadota bacterium
AAGCTCTTCCTCGAGCACGTCGGTGACCGCGGTCTCCACCACCTGCGCGTTCGCGCCGGGCAGCACGGTCGAGACTGAGATGATCGGAGGATCGATGTCGGGCAGCTCGCGCACCGAGAGCCGGGTATAGCCGATGAACCCAAAGAGCACGAGCGCCGCCGACAGCATGCTGGCGAGGACTGGGCGTCGAATGGCAGTTTCGGAGAGTTTCATACGCGAGGATTCTTCCCAGGAAAGTGAACGGGCCGGACAGTCTTGAACGTAACGGGCTGTTTAAGGTGCGAGTTCCAAGGTCCGCTGCTAGTACGTCGAAAGAGAACGCGGGAAATCGACATTGGTCGGTCCCGTTTTGGTTCGAATCGAGGGAC
>QHTW01000183.1 GCA_003220955.1 Gemmatimonadota bacterium
GGATCACGCCGATGAACGCGCTGTTCACACCACCCGCGAAGCCGCCGACGATCGTGAAGTACCCGTTCACGTCGGGCGTGCGCCCGATGATTTGTTCCACCTGGCGCACGTAGCTGTCGGTGTACGGCAGCGACGCGCCTTCCGGGCCGCGCACGACCACAAGGAAGAAGCCGCGATCGTCTTCTGGGATCAGCTCCTTCTGCAGCCGCGTCGGCGGGAAAATCAGAAACGCAAAGACGGAGACGGCGACGACTGCCAGCGTCCCGAGCAGGACGGCAACGCGGTGATCGACGGCGCGCCGCAGCAGCTGCGCATACCGCTCCGACAGCGCATTGAACCCGCGCTCGAACAGCTGGAAGACCTTGCCGTGCTGGTGCTGCATCCGAAGGATCTTGGCGCAGAGCATCGGCGTGAGCGTCAACGCGACGAAGCCCGAGATTACGACCGCGCCCGCGACGGCGATGCCGAACTCGCTCAACAACCGGCCCGCGGTGCCTGTCAGGAACGCGAGCGGCGAAAACACCGCCACCAGCGCGATCGTGGTTGCGATGACGGCGAACGCGATTTCGTTCGTCCCGCGCACGGCCGCTTCCTCCGGCTGTTCGTGCAGCTCCTCCTGGTGCCGGAAGGCGTTCTCGAGCACGATGATCGCGTCGTCCACGACGATGCCGATCGCGATAGTGAGCGCGAGCAGCGTAAAGTTGTTGATCGAGAAGCCCAGGAAATACATGATCGCGAACGTCGCCACGATCGACGCCGGAATCGCGAGCCCGGGGATGATCGTGGCCCGGACGTTGCGCAGGAACACGAAGATGATCAGGACCACCAGGATCG
>QHTW01000218.1 GCA_003220955.1 Gemmatimonadota bacterium
AGTCATGGGTAGGCCGCTACGATTTTCGGTCCCGGCGCTTCTCCTCCGTCCAGGATGAGCGCGACAAGCATCGCGAGCACCGGTACGAGATTTTCCCCGATTCCGGGTTCTACCGAGAGGAGGGGCTCGATACGACGTTCGCGACCGTCTCCGAGCCGCTGGACGACGCCGCGTTCCTGTATTGGATCCGGACGGTGCCGCTCGAGGTCGGCAAGAAGTACGAATACGCGCGGTATTTTCGGCCGGATCGGAATCCCGTCATCATCGAGGTCTTGGGCCGCGAGCGGGTCGGCGTCGCGGGGAAGAAGTGGCAGGCGATCGTCGTGCGCCCCAAAATCCCCCAGGGGCGCGGGATCTTCGCCGAGAAGTCCGAGACGCGCATCTGGCTCTCCGACGATCCGCAGCGCATCGTGCTCGCGATTCAGTCGAACTTCTCGTTCGGCCAGATAACGCTGAAGCTCAAGGACTACGTGGTACCAGGAGTCGTTCAGCCATGACCGAGTACCGTGAAGCTGATTTCTCCCGGCTCAAGACCGTTCCCATCGCCAAACGCCCCAACAAAGTCGACGCTTCACTCCTCGCCCATCCACCTCGCGCTTCGGACCGCTCGTTCACCGCATTCCTCGACGCGCTGCCGTCGATCCTCGCCGCGCAGGACCTGCGGTACGTGGTCGATCAGATCGTTGCCGCCGCGGGCAAACGCGCGGTGGTCGCGATGCTGGGTGGACATGTCATCAAAGTCGGGCTGGGACCGCTGCTGATCGCGTTGATGCGGCAGCGCGCGGTGACCGCCATTGCGATGAACGGCAGCGCCGCGATTCACGATTTCGAGCTGGCCGCATACGGCGGAACGAGCGAAGACGTCGCGGCGGGCCTGGGCGACGGGACGTTCGGCATGGCGGAGGAAACCGGCCGCGAGATGAATGCGGCGCTGGCACGCGGCGCCAAGACCGGTCAGGGCGCCGGGGAAGCGCTCGCCGAATATCTGCACGCGCGCACGGAGCTTCCCGGTCGGGACGTCTCGGTCTTACTCGCCTGCAGCGACCTGGGAGTGCCGGTCACGGTGCACGCGGCGATCGGGGCGGAGATCATTCATCAGCACCCCACCGCCGACGGGGCGACCATCGGCGCGACCAGTCATCGGGATTTCAAACGGCTGGCCGGCGTGCTGCCGGATCTCGACGCTGGCGGGGTCGTTCTCAATCTCGGCAGCGCCGTGCTGATGCCCGAGGTGTTCCTCAAGGCGTTGACCATCGCGCGCAATCTGAACGGCGGGAGACCGAAGAACTTTACCGCGTGCGACTGCGACATGCAGCGCCACTATCGGCCGCGCGTGAATGTCGTCGAGCGGCCGACGCTAGCCGGTGGGCGTGGCATTCAACTCACCGGTCATCATGAGATCCTGTTTCCCTTGTTGGCGTGGGCGGTGCTTTCACGACTCACCGCCGGGGAGCCTTAAGACTCGGAAGGACGTCCCTTGATCATGTCGCGAACGCGATCCGCCGTCGCCGGGCTGAGGATGCGTAGCGCCATGTAGAAGAAGAAGCCGATGACTGCCAGCGTGAGGACCGTTGTCGCGAGGCCGAACAGGCTACCAACGATGCCAAAGATCAACTTCAGGGCGAGCCAGGCCACAACGGCGAGAATCGCGAAACCCAGGATGCTCCGGAACATGATACCCTCCGTGGTGTCCGGTGCGTCTGCAGCGTACGCCTAAATGTCGCACAAAGTTTCGTCCTGTGAAGTATTGGTCGCCGGCGGCGGAATCATCGGCGCCGCCTGCGCCCGGGCAGCCGCCCTGCGCGGCATGAAGGTGCTGCTGTGCGAGCCCGGACCCGATCTCGCGGCGGCATCGGCGGCCTCGGCCGGCATCCTGGGACCGCAAATCGAGCGCACCGACGCAACCCTGCGCGCGCTGGGGTTACGCGCCCGGGACCTCTACGAACGCCTAGCGCCTGCCCTGGCGGAGACCACCGGGATCGACATCGGCTTGTGGCGCGAAGGCATCGCCGCGCTCGCGTTCGACCCGGGCGAAGCCGAGCGGCTTCGCGATGCCGTGGCGGAGCAACGTCAGGCGGGACTGCGCTGCGACTGGCTGGAAGCGGAGGAAGTGGCGGAGCGATTTCCTGCCACAGCGCCCTGCCTCGGCGCGCTGTTTGCTCCGGAAGACGGCGCCGTCGACGCGCCGGCGCTGGCACGCGCGCTGCTCGCCGACGCGAAACGCCATGGCGCACGTACGCTGAACACCCGTGTGAACCGTCTCACCACGATCCTCGGCCGCGCGACCGGCGTCGAAATCCCAGCTGGTAAAATCAAGGCCGAGCACGTCGTCATCGCAGCAGGCGCCTGGTCGACGACCATCGAGCACCTGCCACGGCGCCTGCCGGTCGAGCCCGTCCGCGGCCAGATGGGCGCTGCGCCCTGGCCCGCCGACATGCCACGGATCGTTTTGTACTACGACCATGCGTATGTGCTCGCACGGAGCGGCGAGGCGATCTTTGGCAGCACCATGGAGCATGTGGGATTCGACGGGCGGGTCACGGATGCCGGCGTGCGTGAGATCGTCGCGGCAGCGCAGCGGCTGCTGCCTCATCTTCCGGCGCTCCCCACACGGACCTGGGCAGGTTTGCGCCCGATCACACCGGATGGCCGTCCGATCGTAGGCCCCGATCCCGAAGTGCGGGGATTGTGGTACGCCACGGGACACGGCCGCAACGGCGTCCTGCTGGCGGGCCTCACGGGAGAGATCATCGGGGAGCTCATGAGCACGGGGGGAACCGAGGTAGAGATTGCTTCTCTCGCCCCGGAGCGATTTACTTCCTAGGATGTTCAGCAGTTGTGCCTTCTGTAACGCTTCATTTGACGGTGATGGTGGTCCTTCTGGGCTCGGCGTCGGGCGGCGAATCGCGTTCGACGAATGGAAAGGCCGGCTCTGGGTCGTCTGCCCCCGCTGCAGCCGCTGGAATCTCACCCCGTTCGACGATCGCCTGGAGCGCATCGAGGCCGTTGCGCGCGCCGCGAGCCAAGGCCGCGTCGCCGCCTCCACGGAGCAAGTCGCGCTGATTCGGTGGAAACGCTACGACTTCGTGCGCGTGGGAAAGCCGCCGCGCGTGGAGCTGGCGACCTGGCGCTACGGCGAGCGACTCCGCAACCGCCGGCGCGAGCGCATGAAGGTCGTGGTTCCGCTGACGGTCGCGGCCATTGGTCTGGGCATCGCCGCCAACGTCGCGGCGGGCGGCGGGTTTGGTGTGATGGTGTGGAACGTTCATCGCCTGGCGGACTGGGTGTATCTCACCATGGTGGGCCGCCGCAGAGTGACGTTGACCGAGCCACCAATCTGTGCGCATTGCGGCAGCCTCATGCAACTCCGCGCGCGGCACGTCCAGCACGCGCGCATCGTCCCCGATCGGCACGCGGACATGGCCGTCGTGTTGAACTGCCCGAAGTGCCTCCAGGAAGGCGCCCACCTGACCGGGAGCGAAGCGATTCAAGTGCTGCGTCAGGGTCTCACGTACCTGAACCTCGCCCGAGCCGGTCGCCGGCGCGCCGAGGATGCGGCCCGGGAGGTGGACCAAATGGGCGGAGCCGATCGCTTGGTCCACGACATTGCGCGACGGGAGCTGACGTTGCGATCGCTGCGGCCGGAACGTGGGCTCGCGCTCGAGATGGCCGTAGATGAGCGAGCCGAGGTCGAAGAGTTGGAGCGTCAGTGGAAAGAAGCGGAGGAGATTGCCGACATCGCGGATGGCACGTTAGGCACGTCGACGGAGGTCGAAGAAGAGTTACGGCGGCTCAAAAACCGGGGTGGAGATCAACCGTCTGGTTGAAAAACGGCCTACCCCACCCCATTCGCCATGACTATCTTCGACACTCCATGGCCGCCCCCTTAGTCCAGATCCAGCCTTCCGCCGCATCGCCAGCTGAGCCAGCCCGTAAACCGTCGTGGTTGAAGGTGAAGGCGCCGGGGGGTCCCAACTACGTCGCGCTGAAGCACCTGATGCGTGACCTCAAGCTCCATACGGTGTGTGAAGAGGCGCATTGCCCCAACATCGGGGAGTGCTGGGAGCACAAGGCCGCCACGTTCATGATCTTGGGCGACGTGTGTACGCGGAACTGCGCCTACTGCGCGGTCGCGCACGGGACGCCCGCGCCGCTCGATACCGGGGAGCCGCAGCGCCTGGCCGACGCGGTCGCGCAGATGGGCCTCCAGCATGTCGTCATTACCAGCGTGGATCGCGACGACTTGCCGAACGGGGGCGCCGAGGTGTTCGCGGCGTGCATCGCGGAGCTTCGCCTGCGGCTGCCGCAGACCTCCGTCGAAGTCTTGATCCCCGACTTCAAAGGCAACCCGGAAGCCCTCTCAATCACAATCTCGAGACCATCGCCCGGCTGTATCGCATCGCGCGGCCCGGTGGGCGATATCCACGCGCATTGGAGTTGCTCGACCGTGCCATGCAAATGAATCCCGAGCTACTCACGAAGTCGGGCATCATCTGCGGCCTGGGCGAGGAGTGGGACGAGCTGCTCGGAGCCATGCGCGATCTGCGCGCGGCCCGCGTCGACATTCTCACCATCGGGCAGTACCTGCGGCCGTCCGATCAGCATCTGCCCATCGCGCGTTGGTACACGCCGGACGAATTCGCCGAGCTCAAGCGCTACGGCATGTCGCTCGGATTCCGGCATGTCGAATCGGGCCCGCTGGTCAGGTCCAGCTATCACGCCTGGGAGCAAGTGGAGGCAGCGACCGCATGACCGCGACTGCCAGAACCCCGAGACAGAGCGCGCCCTCGCCCCAGCTGACCGAGCTGCACCTCAAGATGCTGCGGCAGATGCTGCTCATCCGCCACTTCGAGGAAAAGGCCGCGGAGGCGTACGCGCTCGGCAAGATCGGCGGGTTCTGCCACCTGTACATCGGACAGGAAGCGGTCGCGGTTGGGGCGCTCGCTGCCTTGCGCGACGACGACTACGTGATTTGCTCATACCGCGAGCACGGGCAGGCGCTGATCAAGGGCATCTCCGCGAACGCCGTGATGGCCGAGCTGTTCGGCAAGGCCACGGGCTGTTCCAAGGGTAAGGGCGGCTCGATGCATCTGTTCGATGCCAAGCGGGGGTTCATGGGCGGGCACGGGATTGTGGGGGGCCACATTCCTCTCGGTGCCGGGCTCGCGTTCGCCAGCAAGTACAAGGGCACCGAGCAGGTCACCGTGTGTTTCTTCGGCGAAGCCGCCGTCAACATCGGCGCCTTCCACGAGACCTTGAACATGGCGTCGGTGTGGAAGCTGCCCGTGATCTTCCTCTGCGAAAACAATCGGTACGGGATGGGGACGGCGTTCGAGCGGGTCGCGGCCGTGACCGACATCGTGGAGCATGCGTGCAGCTACGATATGGCGGCCGAGTTGGTCGACGGCATGAACGTGCTGACCGTCTACGACGCGACGCGCCGCGCCGTCGAGCGGGCCCGCAAGCAGAGCCACCCCACGCTGCTCGAGGTGCGGACCTACCGATACATGGGACATTCCATGTCCGACCCGCTCCACGGCGTCTATCGGACGAAGGATGAGGTCGAAGAGCAGAAGGCCCGCGATCCCATTTCCCATCTCGCGGGCAAGCTGAAGGAGGACGGCGTCATCGATCAGGCAGCGCTCGACGCGCTGGACGCGGAAATCCATGCCGAAGTGGAAGCTGCCGTGAAGTTCGCCGACGACAGCCCGGATCCTGAACCGGGCGAGCTCTTCACGGACGTGCTGGTCGACTGATGGCCACTCTCACCTATCGTGACGCGCTGAATCAGGCGCTGCGCGAAGAGATGCAGCGCGATCCCAACGTCTTCCTCATGGGCGAAGAGGTGGGGGTCTACCAGGGCGCCTACAAAGTGAGTCGCGGATTGCTCGAGGAATTCGGGCCGCAACGGATCGTCGATACGCCGATCGCCGAGCTGGGGTTCGCCGGCATCGGGGTCGGCGCGGCGATGGGTGGGCTGCGCCCGGTCATCGAGTTCATGACCTGGAATTTCGCGGTCCTGGCGCTCGATCAGATCGTGAACTCCGCCGCCAAGATGCTGTATATGTCCGGCGGCCAGATCAACATGCCGATCGTATTTCGGGGCCCGAACGGTGCGGCGCTGCAGCTGTCCTCGCAGCACTCGCAAGCGTGGGAAAGCTGGCTCGCCCACATCCCCGGTCTCAAGGTGGTCGCGCCGGCGACCCCGGCGGACGCCAAAGGGCTGCTCAAGTCCGCCATTCGCGACAACAATCCCGTCATCGTGCTCGAAGGCGAGATGCTCTACAACCTCAAGGGCGACGTGCCAGACGGTGAGCACATCGTTCCCATCGGGCGCGCGGACTTGAAGCGCGAGGGCACAGACGTCACCCTGGTCTGCCACTCCAAGACCCTCGCCGTCGCGCTGAAGGCCGCGGAGCAGCTGGCCGAACAGAACGTGTCGGCGGAGGTCCTCGACCTGCGGTCGCTGCGTCCGCTCGACGAGGCGGCGATCCTGGAATCGGTCAAGAAGACCAACCGGGCGGTGGTCGTCGAGGAAGGATGGCCACACGCCGGGATCGGCGCGCAAATCGTGGATCTCATTCAGCGCGACGCGTTTGACGACCTGGATGCTCCGGTACAGCGCATCACGCAGGCCGACGTGCCGATGCCGTACAACAAACTCCTCGAGCGCGCCGCCAAGGCGTCGCCCGAGAAGGCCGTCGCCGCGGCGCGGCGCGTCCTCTACCTCGACTAGGCCCCACTCCCGAACCCCGAGCCCCTAGCAATGGCCACGAAAGTCCACATGGAGGCGCTCTCGCCCACGATGGAGGAAGGGCGCCTCGTGAAGTGGACCAAGCACGAGGGTGACCCGGTGAAGTCGGGCGACACGCTCGCCGAGGTCGAAACCGACAAGGCCGTCATGGAGCTGGTCGCCCGAGCCGACGGGCAGTTGCTGAAGGTGATGGTGCCCGAAGGCACCACCGTGCCGGTTGGGAATGTGGTGGCGTGGATCGGCAAGGCTGGCGAGAAAGTCGATGGAGCTGGCAGTCAGGAGTCGGGAGCTGGGGCAGCGAAGTCAGCCCCCGCTGCTGCCGTATCGAAACCGGCTCCCGCTCCCACACCGGTCCCTAAGCCTGCACCGACGCCAGCAGTCCCCGCACCCGTTGCTGCTCAAGCAGATGCGACACGTGTCAAGGCTTCCCCGCTCGCGAGACGAATTGCCAAAGAATCGGGCGTCGATCTCAAGCTCGTTCAAGGCTCAGGACCGGGCGGTCGCGTGATCAAACGCGATGTCGAGGCAGGAGCCACACAAACCCAAGCTGCGGCCCCAGCTCCTAGCTCCCGACTCCCAGCTCCTTCAGGTGTTCCGTACGAAGACGTCCCGCTCACCCAAATTCGGAAGACGATCGCCAAGCGCCTCGCCACGTCGCTCGGCCCGATCCCGCATTTCTTCCTCACCACCGAGATCGACATGGAGCGCGCCGCGGAAGCGCGCGAAGCGCTCAATAAGCAACTCGGTGAAGAAGGCGGGAAGATTTCGTTCAACGACATCATCATCAAGGCCGTCGCGCTGGCGCTGGTCCAGCACCGCGCCTGCAACGCCTGGTTCCAGGACGATCACATCCGCTACTGGAACGAGGTCCACATCGGGATGGCCGTCGCGATCGAGGACGGGCTGATCACGCCGGTGATCCGCAACGCGGACCTGAAGAGCCTGCGGGAAATCGGCGCGGAGTCCCGTGAGCTCGCGGGGCGGGCCCGCAATCGCCGCTTGAAGCCCGAGGAATACACCGGCGCCACGTTCAGCGTCTCGAACCTCGGCATGTTCGACATCGACCAATTCACCGCGGTGATCAACCCGCCCGAAGCCGGCATCGTCGCGATCGGGAGCATCGTCGCGAAGGCGATCCCCGACGGCGAGCGCGTCGTCGTGCGGCGACGCTTGCGTTTGACGATGAGCTGTGATCACCGCGTCATCGACGGCGCGACCGGCGCGGTGTTCCTAAAAACGCTGAAGCAGATGCTCGAGAATCCGCTGGCGATGCTGTTGTAGTCGGACGGTCGGACTGACTGACTGTCAGACAGTCCACGATTACCGTCCGACGGTCCAACTGTCCGAGCGTCCGACAAAGGGGAGTTCGTGGCCACTTTCGACGTGATCATTCTGGGCGGCGGCCCGGCGGGCTACGTCTGCGCGATTCGCGCGGCGCAGCTGGGACTCAGCACCGCGGTGATCGAGCAGGACAAACTCGGCGGCGTCTGCGTGAACATCGGCTGCATCCCCACCAAGGCCCTGCTGCATTCCGCCTACATCGCCAACCTGCTCAAGGAGTCGAAGGACTTCGGCGTGGAGGCGGGCGACGTGAAGACCGATTACGGCGTCGCCATGAAACGGTCCCGGCGCGTCAGCGATCAGAACTCGAAGGGCGTCGAGTTCCTGATGAAGAAGAACAAGATCACGGTCGTCAGAGGCACCGGCGTGCTGCAGCCCGGCAAGAAGGTAAAGGTGGGCAGCGACGTCCATGAGGCGAAGAAAGCGGTCGTGATCGCGACTGGATCACGCGTGAAAGGCATCCCCCAGATCGGCCTCGAGATCAACAAGACCACCGTGATCTCCTCCGATGAGGCCCTGCTGATGGAGAAGATCCCAGCGACGCTCGCGATCATCGGCGCCGGCGCGGTCGGCATGGAGTTCGCCGACATCTTCAACGCCTTCGGGGTGAAGGTCACGCTGATCGAAGCGCTGCCGCGCATCCTGCCCCTCGAGGACGCCGAGGCGTCGGACACGCTGAGCAAGAGCTATCGGAAGCGCGGCATCGAGGTGATCGCGGGCGCCAAGGTGACGAAGGCGAACGTCGCCAAGGACAAGGTCACGCTCGACGTCGAGGCGGGCGGTGAGAAGAAGCAGGTCGCCGCGGCCGCCGTGCTGATGGCGGCCGGTCGCGCAGTCAATATCGAGAATGTCTGTTTGATGTATTGCGGGATTCAGCTCACGGAGCGCGGGTTCATCAAGGTCTACAAGATCCTACAGACCAGCACCGCCGGCTATTACGCGATCGGCGACGTCGCCGGGCCGCCGATGCTGGCGCACAAGGGCAGCCGCGAGGGCGTCGTGGTCGCGGAGCTTGTCGCCGGCCAGAAGCCGCACCCCATCAAGTACGACAACGTGCCGAGCGTGACGTATTGCCACCCCGAGGTGGCGAGCATCGGGCTCACGGAAGAACAATGCAAGGAAAAGAAGCTCGACTACGTCGCGGGCAAATTCCCCTTCTCCGCCAACGGCCGCGCGCGCGGCACCGGCGAGACGGAAGGTTTCGTGAAGATTCTGCGCGACAAGAAGTACGGCGAGATTCTGGGCGCGCACATCGTCGGCGCGGACGCATCGGAAATGATCCATGAGCTGACGGTCGCGCGGGAGAACGAATACACGGTCGAAGAGATCGAGCTCGCGATCCACGCACATCCCACGATGTCCGAGGCCGTCGCCCAGGCTGCGCTCGATTCGCTCGGCCGCGTGGTGGACATGTGAGTGACGAACCGATCAAGGATCCGCTCGCGCTGGGGCTCGGCTCACTCGCCGCGGGCGCGGGATTCGGCGGGGCCTGCCTCACCGCCGCGCAGATCGTCGCCGCGATCCTCCGTGGCGACCTCGAGCCCAACGTGTACCGCGACACCGCGCCCGACCCGCTGCTCGCCGGCGTGATCGCCGCCATCGGTGTGGGGGGCGCTTACGGGTGGTACCGGGGCGTCGCCCTGGACAACATCTGGCAGCGTGGCGTGATCGCGGTGCTGGCCGCCATCGGGGCCGTGCTGATCGGCTTTCTCGCCGCACCGCTCGATCGCTTCCTCGGCCTCATCGGGCTGCTCGTTTGGTTCTTGCTGAACATCCTGCTCGGCATCCTCGCCACGCGGTGGGCAATAAAGGGGAAAGGCGCGGAGGGGACATGAAGGATCTGGAGGTCGTGGAGGCGGGCACGGTTTCGTACGGCGACGCGCTCGAGTGGCAGCGCGAGCTCGCCGCCGACCGCATCGCGGGCCGATTGGACCACGACGTACTCTTACTGCTCGAGCACCCACCGGTCGTCACCTTGGGCCGAACCTCGCATGCGTCTCATCTCCTGCAGCCCGACGGCATCGACGTGTTCGAAGTCGAGCGGGGCGGCGATGTGACGTTCCATGGGCCGGGCCAGCTGGTCGGCTATCCCATCCTCGACCTCGGCGCCTACAAGAAGGACCTGCACTGGTATCTCCGCACCCTCGAACAGGCGCTGATCCACGCGCTCGCGTTGCTCAATATCCCCGCCGAGCGGAATCCGGGATTGACCGGCGTGTGGACGCACGGGCGGAAGATCGCGAGCATCGGTATTCACGTGAAGCAGTGGGTCACGTGGCATGGGTTCGCGCTCAACCTCACGACCGACCTCGCGCATTTCGATCGAATTGTGCCGTGCGGGATTCAGGGCGTGCAGATGACATCCGTTGCAAGGGAGCGGGGAGCGGGGAGCAGGGAGCAGTTGTGGCAGGAGAGTGTGGCGGCGGTGGTGAAAGGATTCGAACAAGTATTCGGAGCGAGGATCATTCCGTCCCCTGAAGGGGCGGCTCGGCAAGAGCGCGAGTCCTTAAGGACTCGTGTAGTGGCCGAGCCGGGGCTTCAGCCCACGGACTGAGATGGCACCTCCGACTCTTCCCCGTATCCCTCCGGGCCAAATCCAAACCATCAAATGGCCGGTCCTGCACTACGGCGACGTGCCCACCGTGGACACGTCGAAATGGACCTTCTCGGTTTCGGGCATGGTCGAACGTCCCTTCTCGCTGACCTGGGACGACTTCCTGGCCCTGCCCCGCAAGACCGTCCAGTGCGACATCCACTGCGTCACGACGTGGAGCCGGCTCGATAACACGTTCGAAGGCGTGCCGGTCCCGCTGCTGCTCGAGCGCGCCGGGGTGAAACCGGAAGCAAAATTCTGTCTCGTTGTCGCCGAGCAGGGATTCACGACCAACCTTCCGTTAGCGGATCTCAACCGACCGGAGAACCTGATCGCCCTGAATTGGGCCGGCGAACCGCTCACCCCCGAGCATGGCTGGCCGGCTCGGCTGCTCGTGCCGCACCTCTACTTCTGGAAGAGCGCGAAATGGGTGCGCGGCTTCGAATTGTTAGACGAGGATCTGCCGGGCTTTTGGGAGCAAAACGGCTATCACATGCACGGCGATCCGTGGACCGAGGAGCGGTACGGCGGCCGCGGCCTGACGCAACACGAGATCAACAAGTTCCGGAACGCGAGTAAAAAACACGGAATCGGGAGGTAGGAGTCTGGAGTCAGGGCGCGAACGATAATGCGCCTTGAGGCGTGGAAATGATGCGGTAAGTCGCGATCAAGCATCGAAGATTGCATCATGGCGATCATTGGCAGCCGCCGCGCATCTACCGGACTACCTCGACATTTCCGAGGGAAGAGCGTTACTCACTCGGGGACCAGTTACGACGAGCAGCTGTATGGATACCTTCAAATATCTCGGAGGGCCACGGGCGTTCGCGGACGGGAGATTACCTGCGGCACGTCTCCATCGCCGCGGGATCGCTGAGCCAACTCGAAACGCAAATCCAGATCGCGTGTCGATTGGACTATATCACGGACGCTGATCAGACCCGACTTCTCGATTCGTGTGCCGGGATCGCCAGGATGCTCGCTGGATTGATTCGGTCGTTGCGACGTCGCCTCGGATCGAAACAGACAGCAGCGGTCGGTAGTCTCGATTCAGAGACCCTGCCGCCTGACTCCTGACTCACTCCTGACTCCTGACTCCCAAGCAGTTGATAGAACCGCCGGAACACCTCGATCCCATCCCAGAGCTGCTTCAGCTCGAGTTTCTCATTCGGCGCGTGCAGCCGGTCATCGGGCAACCCGATGCCGGTCAGAATCACGGGCGCCCCGGCCGATGCCAGCGCCGGTACGACGGGGATCGATCCGCCGGCGCGCGCGGGGACGCTCCCGCGCCCCGTGACCTCCTTGAACGCCTGGTCCAGCAGCTTGAACGCTGGGCTGTTGAGCTTGATCTGCGCCGGATCTGCGCCGTGAAGAAATCGCACGCTTGCGGTCACATACTTCGGCGCGAAGCGCTTCACAGCGGCCACGAGCTGGCGCTCGACTGTCGCCAGCTTCTGATTGGGCACGAGCCGCATGCTCACTTTCGCGGTTGCCTCGGCGGGGATGACCGTCTTCGCACCTTCACCCGTGAAGCCACCGAGAATGCCATGAATCTCGAACGTCGGCAGCGCCCAGAGGCGCTCGAGGACCGACGCCTTCTTCAGACCGACGAGCCCCTTCCCCTGCACACGTTTGGTGAGGAAATCCTTTTCGTTGAATGGTAATTTCTTCCACGCGGAACGCTCGGCCTTTGCGGGCCGCTTCACGGGACCATAGAAGCCCGGGATGTGAATCTTCCCGTCCGCGGTTTTCAAACGACCAAGCAGCCGGCACAATTCCTCGTGCGCGTTCGGAGCGGCGCCGCCGTATTCCCCGGAGTGCAGGTCCGTCTTGGACGTCCGCACCGTGATTTCCCCGTACGCCAAGCCGCGCAGCGTCGTGTAAACCGCGGGCCAACCGGGCGCGACATACGACATGTCGGCCACCAGCACCGCGTCAGCGCGCACGCGCTGCGGCTCGCGCTTCAGCAAATCGAATAAGACCTTGGAGCCGTACTCCTCTTCGCCTTCGATGAGGAAGCGGAAGTTGACCGCCGGACGCGCGGACGCGGCGATGGCCTGAAGCAGGCAGAAGACCTGCCCTTTATCGTCGGCGGCGCCGCGGGCGTAGATCCGGCCGTCCCGCTGGGTCGGCTCGAAGGGCGGCGTCGTCCACTCCGCGAGCGGATCGGGCGGCTGCACGTCGTAGTGGCCGTAGATCAGTAATGTCGGCGCGCCCGGCACGTCGGGCCCTTTGGCCCAGACGACGGGATGCGTCTCGCTGCCAAGAAACTCGACGTCGCGACATCCCATGCGTCGCAGGGCGGCGGCGACCCATTCGGCGGCCGCGCGGCAATCCTGATTGTGTGCTGGCAACGTTGAGACAGAGGGAATTCGCAGAAACTCGTTCAGCTCGCGGAGCAATTGGTCTCGATTCATGGCGGCACAAATGTAGATAGGTCGGTCGCCGCTAGCCAGCGAGTAGCGCTCGGGTAGATTTGACCGCCATGCGCACGACCGCGTCTTACGACTTGTTTCCAGACGCCCGCAGCGAACGGGCGCTGGCGCGCGCGCGCTGGCTCGCGCGCGAAGGACGCGTGCACGATGCGCAGTCCGCGTACGACGAGTTGCTGGCCGCGAAGCCGGAGCTGAAAGCAGCCTGGGCCGAGTACTTCGAGCTGCTCCGGGCCAGCGGGCGGGGCGAAGAGGCGTTGCAACTCGCCGATCGCGCGCGCGCGACGTTTGGAGAGACAGGGTTCTCCTTCACGCTCCGGGGCGCGGCGCTGACCGAATTGGGACGCTATCTGGACGCGCTGGCGGAGCTCGAGCGCGCCGTGGAAGCCGATCCTGACCTGGCGCTCGTCTGGCACGAGCTCGGCTATGCCGCCTATAGACTGGGAGATCGCAACCGCGCCTTGCTGGCGCTGGACCGCGCGTTTGCGCTCGAGCCCCACACCGACACGCTGAAGCTCCGCGGCCAGATCCTCCGCGACGCCGGCCGTTATCAGGCCGCCGAGGTGGCCTTCGAGGGTGCCGCGCAGGCGGCAGAGCACGCCGAGCAGCGGGCCGACGCCGAGCGCGAAATCGCGACCACGCGACGCTACGGCTTCTTTGCCCCGCGCCGTCCCGAAGACCTGAGCGCATCCGAGCGGTGGTTTGCCGACACCGGCTCAATTGTGCTGGCGCCGACCCCGGGTCCGGTCGCTCCGAGTGACGAAACGATCGTCGCGACGTTCGCGGAGGTCGCGGCGAACAGCGACTGGCACTTTGGCCAGGTGATCCAGCTCGGCCCGGAATTCCCGGCCGGCACCGACCTCGCCGACCGGCTGGGAGCGCCACTGGTCACGCCGGCCGAGCTCGACCCCGCGGTCTGTCCCTTGATCGTCGGCCTGCGACCGCTCCCCGCCGATCGCGGCTGGAACGACACCGTCGCCAAGGTGACCAGTCAACAGATTGGCCTCGTCTTTGCCCTCGAGCACCCCAGCGAAGAGCCGGCGACGGTGACCAGCGACGTCATCGGCGTATTGACCGATGGCGGTACGCGCCGCGAGCGTGCCCCAAATCCCGCTCAAGCGCTGCAAGACGCCAGAACCCCCAGCGCCCGGCTGGCCGGCCGGCGCCTGCGCCCGACCTAAAACGCCGGGATTATGACCGCCTCAGAACCGTCGCCGCGCCCGAGTCGTGCGCCAATGTCGGGCCGGGCGATCGTCCAAAGCCAGTTCGAGCGTGCCGCCGACCTCATCAACCTCGAAGCGTACATGCGGAAAATCCTCATGTCGCCCTTCCGTGAGGTGCAGGTGGAGGTGCCGGTGCGGATGGACGACGGACGAATCGAGGTGTTCACCGGCTACCGCATTCAGCACAACGGCGCACGCGGCCCGTGCAAGGGCGGAATCCGGTACCACCCGGAGGCGGATCACGACGAAGTCCTCGGGCTGGCGACGATCATGACCTGGAAGACCGCGCTGATGGATATCCCCTTCGGCGGCGCGAAGGGCGGCGTGACCGTCGATCCCAAGAAACTGTCCAAGCTCGAGCTCGAGCGCCTGACGCGGCGGTTCACGCAGCGGATCGCGATCGTGCTCGGTCCCTACCGCGATATCCCCGCCCCGGACGTCAATACCAACGCCCAAGTGATGGCCTGGATCCTCGACGAATACTCGAGTCGTCAGGGCTACAGCCCCGCCGTCGTGACGGGCAAGCCGGTGGCACTGGGCGGTTCGCTGGGTCGCGAAGAGGCGACGGGGCGCGGCGTGATGTACGTCATGCAGGAATACGCGCGCGACTTTGGGATTCCACTCAAGGGCGGGCGCATCGTGATCCAGGGCTTCGGCAACGTCGGCAGCCACCTGGCGCGCCTGCTCGACAGCGAGGCGGGCGCCAAGGTCATCGCCGTGAGCTCCGTCGAGGGCGGTGTTTACAACGACAAGGGGCTCGACGTTCCGGAACTCTTAGCGCACGTCGCCCGGGGGAAGCCGGTCCCCGAATGGAGTGGCGGCAAACGGATCACCAACGAGGAGTTGTGGACGATTCCCTGCGACTGGCTGGTGCCGGCGGCGCTGGGCGGTGTCATCACAAAGGAAGCGAATGCCAAGACCCTCGACTGCAAAGTCGTGGTTGAAGGCGCGAACGAGCCGACGACCCCTACGGCCGACTTGATCCTCCAAGAACGCGGCATCGCCGTTATCCCCGATTTTCTCGCCAACGCCGGCGGAGTGACGGTCAGCTACTACGAGTGGGCGCAGAACCTCCAGCAGTATCGCTGGACGCACGAGCAGGTGAACCGGGAGCTCAAGGCCACGATCACGAAGGCCTATGTGTCCGTGCGAGATCTCGCCAACGAAAAGAAAGTGACCTTCAGGACGGCGGCCTACGGCATCGCGCTGCAGCGCGTTGCTGACGCGGAACGGCTGAGGGGAAACTAGTCCTCGACCTTCATTCCGGGACGCGAGTACAGCGCTTGGTAGGGGTCACCAGGTTGTGTAAAGACCCGGATCTGAATGGCGCGGATGGTCTCCGCAATATCTGCATTGTTCTGTAGATAGATCTCGTCGAACAAATTCAGATTCATCCGATACAACCGCTCAGCGATGATCACCGCGTTGTTGAGCGGCGCCTGCGCGAACCAACGCCAATCATAGGTCTCGAGCGACTGCCCGACGGGCCCGCGGAATTGATCGCGCGCCCACCCGAACAACGTCGTCCGCACCCGCTCCAGACGCTCCCCGCCCAACGGCTCCGCGTACGCCGAGTCGAGACGGCGCGCCAGCTCGGCGTAGAAGACGTCGAGCGTGCGCTCGTCGCGCCAGCGCGCCGCCGCACGCCGGGCATCCAGCGTGTCGCGCCGCGAGCGAAAGAACGCCTCGGCGCCGCGATACCCGACGAAGCTGGCGAAGCTCTCGTTGAACGGCGTCTGGCTCTTCACATACAGGGTGTTGTGCGCCAACTCGTGGATCACGGTCGCCACGAGCTCCATCGTATCCCGGCTCATCGCCGTCGAGAACAGCGGATCGCTGAAATAGCCGAGCGTCGAGAACGCGCCGGAGGGGCGCAGGAAGACGTCGAGCCCCTCGGCATCGAGCCGTTGCGCCTCGCTGCGCGCCCGCGCGGCCTTGAAGAATCCCTTGTAGGGGACGACGCCGACGATCGGATAGGACCACGTCACCTCGCGCAGCTTGTCCTTGCGGCTCGCCGAGAGCACCAGCAGCAGCGTATCACGGCCGACGTCGACATACGTGGTGTAAGTCTTTCCCACCGTCAGGCCGAGCGATTCGGCAGCGTAGGCGCGGGCAGCCAGCACGAGGGCGAAGCGCTGGCGCAATGCCGCCGGCGTCCCGGAGTCCGCGGCCAGCTTGCCCAAGTCGCGGCGCCGGAACAGCAGCCGGGCCTCCTCGAGGCCCGCGCGGGCGATGTAGCGGGCGTCCGCACTGATGATCAGCGTGAATACGATGCCCATCGCCGCCGCACCCAGTCCGATCAGGGCGATGCGTTTGAGTAAACGGCCCCAGCGGGGGCGCGCGCGCTCGGTCAGGGCGTCCATCGAAGTCCCACGCGATGCGTCCCACCGCCCAGCGCGTCATAGGCGTGGAACGCATAGTCCAGCGCCAGATGCCCCAGCACGACGCCGCCGCCGAACGTGAGACGCGACGCATCGGTGACGGCCGGGCGTGTGGCGTATCCCAGCCGGCCGACGAGCCCCACGCCGCCGGTCACGATCCCGCCTTCGATCCCCTGGACGAGCACGGCGCGGCGGTCGCGCGTCCACTGCCCCTCGAGTGTGGTGAGCAGCCGGTACGTGCCCTGCGGATCGGTATAGTTGAGTGTCAGTCCCGCGCGCGTCCGCCGCGGCAGCAGCGCGCCGTTTCCAAGATCGCCGCCCAGATTTTGGACGCTCACCCCGAACGCCATGATATCGAAGACCGCGATCGCCACGCCGACGTCGCCAGCCCACGCGTCGCTCACCGCGGCACCGATCTGCTGGCGATCGTACTTCCCCGTAACCCCGAACGCCGCGAGACCACGACGAAAGACGAACGACGTCGTCGCGAGCGCTTCGTAGGGGTGGAACGATGCTCCCGTGGGCGTGCCGCGCCGCCCGCCGGTCGCGGGATCGGGTACGATCTCCGGTTCCGATCCATAGTCGAGCGCCTGGGCTCCGACGCCCCACGTCCAGCGACCAACGCGCAGCGCGAGTGCCGCGGCCGACACGGCAGTCCCGGCCAGGTAGGGCTCGTACGATCCTTCGAGACTGAGATGGTGAATCGTCGCGATGCCAGCGGGATTGGCGAACATCGCCCCGGCTTCGCCCACGAGCGCCACACCGGCGCCGCCGAGTCCTGCGGACCGGGTAGATCCGGGGAGGACCGTCAGGATCGACCCCTCCGTCTGGGCGGTTAGGCCGTTGGACGGTTGGGCGGTTAGAAGAATAACCGCGAGCCTAACCGTCCAACCGCCTAACCGACCAACCGCCGTCGTCATTGCTGCCGCATCACATTCAGCCGTGGCACGAGCCCCGCGTTGATCAAGTCGCCACTTGGCGCTGTGAAGCTCAGCGTGAACCCACGGTCGCCTGCCGGTTGGTCGATGAGGAGATAGAGACCCGAGCCAGCACGCAGGGTCCCAATCAGATTGATCGCGCGTGCCGTCATGGAGATGGGGACGAGGGGATAGAACTTTGCGAACGTGCTCTGACTCTGGGTGTGCAAGGACGAATACACGGCGTGGAGGTTCCACGAGTTGTATTGGAGCTCCGGCGGCGTCCCGCGGTCGGTGACATAGTTCGCCAGCGCCCAGCGGCTCACGACGGTGGCGAACGGATCACCGGTGACGGCCGCGATGTTTTGCGCGCCGGTCTGATTCGTGCCGAGCAGCGTCCGCGTCAGCGTGTTCCAGTCGGCGCGCGTGCTCCCGGCGGCGTATTTGTCCAGCACGTACCGCACGAACAGCCACGCCGCGCCACGCTCCGCCAGCGTACCGATTCCCGCCGTCGGCAGGAGAAAATGATTGCTCGTCGTATCGAGAAAACTGTAGGCGTTCACGAGGTCGCCACCATAATAGCGGCACTCGACCGAGCCGATCATGCAGTCGGCGACCTTCCCGTCGGGGTTGAGCGCATAGCTCCTGCCCCCCAGCTCCTCCGCGTAATGCGAAAACCCTTCGTTCAACCAGAGCACCTCGCCCGTGCCGCCACGCAGGAGCACATGTTGGTTGAAACTGATCATATGCTGGAATTCGTGAATGAACGTCACCGGGACAAACCGCTGGACATCCGTCGCGGTGTGCGCACAGCTCAACGTGCCGGCGGGATCGGCGACGATCGAGTAGAAGACTTCGCCTTTATTGGAGCGCGAGTCGTTGCGGAACGCCGGATCGAGGTCCAAGCCGAAAAAGAAGCCGGCAACGAAGCCGGTGTTGCACTCCTGGGCCGTCACGAGCTTGTTCACGGTATTCGTCATCAGCACGAGGACCACGCTGTTCGAATCGATATCGGACTCGCGTCCAAACGCCGCGGTGTCGATCGCGTACAGCCGCTGATCGAAGAGATTGGCGATGCTGTCGAGCGCCGTGGAATCGAGACCGCCCGCGGGGGCCAGCGTGTCGACGTAAATGGCGACCTTGCTCGTGAGGGCGCGCACGCGCGCGTTCACGCGATCGAATCGCGAGCAGTCCGTTCTGGCGCAGACCATGAATTGGCGCAGCGAGTTCATCGCCGGCGGGCCGGAAGCCGAGGTTTGAGACTCCGCCGGGGACTTC
>QHTW01000219.1 GCA_003220955.1 Gemmatimonadota bacterium
CTACAACCCCGCGTATCGCGCGGTAAAGAACAAGAATCAGGTCGCCGGCGCGCCCAAGTTCTCGATCCCGGTGCCGCTGGGGCTGATCCAGTTCTTTAAAGATCACCCGATCAACCAGCTGAGCCACGATCCAATGTTCAGTCCCGACTCGGCGGCGTTCAACCCGATCGGCTTGCTGGATCTCGTGTTCAATCCGCCGATCTTCCTGGAAGTGAAGAAAGCACCTACACCAACGAACGACGTCGCGTTCACGATCGGGAGAAATCAGCTCGTCGTCGACCTGGGCGCCTCGAGGGTGCTGATCCCTGAACAGGATTTTGGACTGGGCTCGACCAGCCGGCTGTTCGACGCGGGAGCCGGGTTTGGCGGCTTCAACGTCGGCGTGATGGGCTTTCTGGAGTACGACGTCAAATTCCAGCTCGACAGCACACTCCGGAGTTTCCTCGTAAGCGATTCGACCGCCCGCCCCAATACGCCGTACTTCGTGAACATCGACGGTGTGGCGCAGGCGGGGTTCGCGCCGACAGTCAGCTTCGCGGGCCGAATCCTGCGCGGTGCCGGCGGAAACGATACTGACGACGGACTCTATCTCGGCGGCGCTCTCCATTATTACTACGGTGCCACGTACGGCCGCGCCGTCGGTCCCGCTGGATTCACCACCGGCGCTCCCGTGCTCGGCAGCACGCCGACCCCGCTGCTCGACGGCCTCGTCTCCACGTCTACGAAGCCCGGTGGCCATGGTGTCGGGGGCGACGTTGGCCTCGTCTGGATCTCCGGACCGTTCGAAGTCGGCGCGGGTGTCGACGATATCGGCGCCGAGCTCACCTGGTCCCATACCAAGATTCAGCGCTACCTCTACACTACCAGCACCAACTCGGTCTCGCGGACCGTGATCGCGCCCGATACCACCACGAAGACGAAGCTGCCCGTTACGTATCTGGCGAATGCTGCCATCCATATGGGGACAGGCACGACCGTCGGTGGCGACGTCATCAACTCCGGCCGTGGCACGGTGATCCACGTCGGTGCGGAGCAGCGCACGGGGCCGTTTGCGGTGCGTGGCGGAGTGTCGCGCGATCAGCGCAAGAAGATGCAATTCGGATTCGGCGGCGGGGTACGACTCGGGCCCCTCGGCCTGGACGTCGGATTCTGGACGCACAGCAACTCACTCTCGACGCAGCGCGCCATCACGATGGCTACGTCGATTTCGATCTATTAAGGGGCGACTCATGAAGGCTCTTGCTGCTGCTCTGCTCATCCTTGTCGCTGCCTGCGGGAAAGGAAACGCGATCTTCAACGTCGATGTGTTGAGCTTTCTGTCCGCGAGCGACTCCCTCAAGCGGTTCAGCGTTCCCGTCGGGATCGGACAAGCGGATTCGAGCGTCGCGCGACGGTTCTTTCTTCCGCCGGGCTTCGGAAAAACGGCGGCGGACTCGGTCAGTGCTTCAGCGACCGCCTCGATCATCGACACCGCCGGCAGCGGGAGCGTCCAATTCGACGTCTTCTTCGCAAGAACGCAGGCGGCTCTCTTCACCGGGACGCCTTACCTGAGCGCAAACAGTGGCGCGATGGTGGCTGGTGACTCGGTCAGGCTGTTGCCGCCCACCACGGTTTCCCTCGCCGACACTGTTTTCCAGAAAGACACGGTGTGGGTGGGCATTCGCGGCCGCATCAACAAGAACCTCACTACCACCATGGCGGGCCGCTTCCGCCTGAACAGTCTCAACGTGCGGATTGTGGTCAGGGGCAACATCCTCTAGCAAGCGCGGCTTCTCGCCGCGCTATATTTCGTCCCCGTGAGCACTCGACGTCCCACCGTAACGGTCAGCGTGGGCGGCGTGCCGGTGGGCAGCGCCCATCCGATCGTCGTCCAATCGATGACCAACACCGACACCGCCGATGCCGCCGCGACCGCTGCCCAGGTGCGCGCGCTGCACGCGGCCGGCAGCGAGCTGGTGCGCGTGACGGTGAATACCGATGAAGCGGCGCGCGCCGTGCCAGCCATCGTTGCCGAGGTGGATGTTCCCGTCATCGGCGACTTCCATTACAACGGGCACCTGTTGCTCACCAAGCACCCCGAGTGCGCCCGCGCGCTCGCAAAGTACCGCATCAATCCGGGCAACGTCGGCACCAAGCGCCGCGACGACAACTTCCGCGCGATCATCCAGGTCGCGATCCGTGAGGGCAAACGGGTCCGCATCGGCGTCAATTGGGGCAGTCTCGATCAGCAGCTCCTGACCGAGATGATGGACGCGAACGCGAAGCTGGCAGAGCCGCGCGACGCCCGCGACGTCACAATGGATGCCATGGTCGAGAGCGCGATGCGTTCGGCGGAGCTGGCGGAGGAATCGGGGCTCCCGCATGACCCCATCATCCTCTCGGCCAAGGTCTCAGGAGTGCAGGATCTCGTCGCGGTGTACCGAATGCTCGCCGCGCGGTCCGACTACCCGCTGCATCTCGGTCTCACGGAAGCAGGCATGGGGACCAAGGGAGTCGTCGCGAGCACTGCGGGGCTCTCCATCCTCCTCCAGGAGGGCATCGGGGATACGATTCGCGTCTCCCTCACGCCGCGTCCCGGAGGCGACCGCACCGAGGAGGTGCAAGTCGCCCAGCAGGTCCTGCAATCGCTCGGATTGCGCAGCTTCACGCCTCAGGTGACGGCGTGCCCCGGTTGCGGGCGCACGACGTCGACGTTTTTCCAGGAGATGGCCGAAGAAATCCAGAGATACCTGCGCGAGCAGCGCCCCGCCTGGCAGGCCCGCTACCCCGGGTCGGAGGAATTGCGCGTGGCGGTGATGGGCTGTGTCGTCAACGGGCCGGGAGAGTCGAAGCACGCTGATATCGGCATTTCGTTGCCGGGCACCGCCGAGGAGCCGCGCGCGCCGGTCTACGTAGACGGCGCGCTCAAAGTCACGCTGAAAGGCGAGACGATCGTCGCGGATTTCCTGCGCATTCTCGAGGATTACGTCAAGCGACGGTTCGGAAAGAGCTCAGGCAATGCGGGAGCCCAGCGGGACGTCGCGGTCGGGGTGCACCAGGCAGATGTCGCCTTCCCCAAGAATCACGCCTAGCGTCAAGACTTCCGAAAAAAACGTGGCGATTTGACGGGGCGGGAAATTGACGACCCCGAGCACCAGCTTTCCGACGAGATCTTTCGGCTCGTAGTACTTGGTGATCTGCGCGCTCGAATTCTTGACGCCGATCGCAGGCCCGAAGTCGATACGGAGTTTGTAGGCGGGTTTGCGGGCTTGGGGGAACTCTTCCACCTGCACGACCCGGCCGACGCGCACGTCGATCCGGGCAAAATCGTCGTAGCTGATCTGGTCCATCGCCGCTCCAAATGTCCCTTTTAGAGGTCAGGGGGAAGCACCATCTGAGGCGGCAAAAGCTTGGCACGTGCATTGCCTTTCCGCTACGTCGCAGGCGACTTCCACTTTCACAGGACGGCGATATGCGGCGCATCGGGATGGCGGTGCTGGCCCTCGGTCTCGTGTCATCTCCTCTTTTTGGCCAGCGGTCCGCCCTCCGCGAAGTTGGCAACCGCGGTGCTTTCGGCGCCGACTTTGTCGTGGCAGAGCCGCTCGGCGAGTTTCGCCGCAATGGGAACGTCGCGGGCGGATTGTCGATCTTCGGCGTCACGAGCGGCGGAGCTCTGGCGCTCCGTATCGACGCCTCCTGGATGGCCTACGACGCGCAATACCAGAGTTACGGCGTTTCCACCACTTCACAAATCGGCACGATCGGCGCGGGACCCCAGTTGACGCTAGGCAGCGGTGGGTTCCGCGTCTACGGATTTGCGACCATGGGCGGGTCGCTGTTCTGGAGCAACGCGAGCTACAACAGCTGCGGCTGCTCTGCGAGCAACTACCTCGACGGCCACACGACGTGGATGCGGTCCGCGGGCGCCGGCGTGCTGCTCGGTCTTACCGCCGGTCGCACTCCGATCGCCATCGATATTGGTGCGCGCGGCGTGCGCCACGATCGTGTGACCTACGTTCCGGCCGGCGGTCTGACGCAGAACCCCGACGGGAGCTTCACCGCCCGGCAAGTCACGACGCCGGTGGATATGCGCGTCTACCAAATCGGGGTGTCGATCGGGATTCGGTAACCTCCCCTGCCGTCCCCGAGCTCACCCCTTAACCTGGCCCCGCTGTTCGGGGCCAGGACCTTTTTGCAGGATCTGGCTCAGATACCGATGCGGTGCGTTCAGGAAGTCCCGGGTGATCCGTACATGATCGAGATCGTCCTACGCGACGGCCTGCACCGGCAGACGGTCGAACGTGTAGATCTGGGCGTTGGGGAAGGCGAGCAGCAGCGGTGAATGCGTGGCGATGATGAATTGCGCATCCTGGCTCACCATGTTACCGCCGGAAGTCGCGCGGCGGCGGCGATGCGCTCGAGCGTGGATTTTCCCGAGCCATTCTCCCCGACAAAAAACGTGACTGGCCCAGCGGGCGCGAGCTGTTTGAGCGTGCGGATGGCTGGCACTGTGAACGGAAATGCTGCGTCGCCGCCCTGGCGCGCGATCAATTCCAGATGCACGGTGGCAGTCACGACTGCAAGATAGTTGACCGGAAAGTGTGGCAGGTTGCTTACACTTTTGACTTGCATCCAAGACCATTCTGTCGGAAAAGCCCGGCGGTTGGGCGCCTTATGAGGTACGGGACTTGCGGCGCCGCCCTGCAGGGGGAACAGCGTGGAATCCAGGCCGGAAACGGGGGTACGCCCCACTGTTGGACAGCCGTTCGAGTCCGGAGTTCGATATGTGCCGCCCGCACCGGCGAGTGGCGTAGCCGCGGGTCGGGCCAAGCCCGCCGTCATCTTTCCAGAGACCGATCCAGACGATGTCGTAGCCGATCATCCCCCCAAGGAGCGCCTCGGGTCCTCGCTGCTCCGTCCGGCAGCGTACGTGGCATCGGCGCTTAGCGGTGCCGTCCTCGTAGTCGCCCTCTCACGAGTGGTGGGCGGAAGTAACGTGCCGCCGAACACCGGCAGCCCGCGCTCCGGCTCTGGCGCGGATGTCACGGTGCCGGCAAGCGCGGCGGCGGCGCTCGATCGGCGCGCCGACAGCCTGGCGCTGGCGCTTTCGACCTTCACCATCCGAGCCAGCATGTACGATTCTCGGCGCCTGCCATGCAGCGGCCTTGCCCGTGGCCTCACGCAGGTCGAGGACGGTTGGCTGGCGTACAACATGGCGCGGAAGGACGTGATGGCCGTCCCCGATCCCGGCCGGGACGCCCGCGACAAGCGGCTCTATGCCGACGTCCGCGCGGTAGAGGTACGGTTCGAACGCTCATCCTGTGCGCGGCCATAGGATGCGTTCCCGCCTCACGGGCGGAATCCTCGCGCTCGCCGCGTTCGCGGCGCCACTCACCGCGCAATCGCCACCGCCACTCGACAAGACCGAGCTGATCCGGCTGCTCACGAACCCCCTGTTTGCGCAAACCGAGGTCGCGGACGTCGTGCGCCGCAGCTGCCTCACCTTCCGGCCGACCGAGCGCGACTGGGCCGACCTGCGCAACGCCGGCGCCAGCGGCGAGGTGATGGCCACCGCCGCCGCTTGCGACGGTCGCCGGGCCGGCAATTCGTCCGCCCCGTCGCCCAGCGATGAGCCGGTGCAGCCCATCACCGCCGTGGCCCAGCCGACGGAAGTCATCACGACGGCGGGAACGGGCGCGAGTGTGCGCGTGCGCCTGAGTCGCGGCCGCACGCCGCTGCGTCGCACGACGCTCGCCTTGCGGGGGACGACCTCGCTTGGCCTACCGCGGGATGCCTCGGCGGTGACCGATGACAGCGGCATCGCCGTGTTCCGGTTGCCCGGCGTCGCGCGAGCCGGGACCCATCAGTTCGAGATCCGCGGCGCCAGTGGTGCGCCGTTCCCCGGCCAGCCGGCCGTGCTGTACTCCGTCCGGTCTGCCAAACCGGGCCGCATCCGTGTCACACCGGATTATGTGGCGTTCCGTGGCGGGGACACCAGCGCCGCCATCGTGGCCGTGGTGACCGACTCGCTCGGAAATCCGGTACCAGGGGAGCCGGTCGACCTTACCGGCGGCATAGGGGAAGGCGGCTCGCCGACCTCCGTAACCGATTCCGCCGGCCGGGCCTCGTTCGGCGTGACTCCGAATTCCGTGCCGCGCGGCGGGTCGGTGCAGCTCCGTGCCCGCGGTCTTGCGCCGGTGGAGGTAGAGATCGCCGCGCCTGCGGGACTGTCCGGCGTGAACACCGGATTCCTTCCACTTCAGTCGACTTCCGGAGCGGTCGGCAGTCGGTTAGGTGAGCCGGCGGTTTTCAGCACCCGCACCGTGCAGGGTGCTCCCGCTGTCGGGCGCACGGTCCGGTTCCGCACGTTAAACGCGCGGGTCACACCGGAGTCGGCGGTCGTGGACTCGACGGGGCGGGTGCGCGTGGATGTCGCGCTCGGGACCCGGGCGGGCGAGTCGGCCGTGTTCGCAAGCGTGGATTCCGTGGAGCGGGTCCTGACGCTGCGCGCCCAGCCCGGACCAATCGATACCCTGATCCTTGACCGCAACGGCGAGGTGGTCAATGGGCGCTCGGTCACCGTGCCCGTCGCGACCCCATTCTCGTTGCGCCTGCGGGCGCGGGACATCTACGGCAATCTGACCTCGATCGATGCGCTGGGTCAGGCGCTGCGCGCCGGCCGTTCGCGGCTCAATGTGCGCCAGCAGGATCTGCAGCTGGTCAGTATCGAGTCAACGGATTCAGCCGTCGTTGTGACGCTGAAAGCGCAACGCGTGGGTAGCTACCAGTTCGTGATCGGGAGCGGGATTACGGCCGGCGTTCGCGTCGACGCCGTGGTGAAGTAGTCAGTCGGCCGCGGCAGGTTCCTCGACGGATGCCCGCCGGGCGCGGCGCCCGAACCGATGCTGTAGCGTGTCGAGGTAGGTGTAGACCACGGGCGTTACGTACAGCGTGATGAGCTGAGAGAACGCCAACCCACCCACCACAGCCAGGCCCAGTGGCCGCCGCGATTCACCGCCCGCGCCCCACCCGATGGCGATGGGCAGCGTCCCCATCAATGCCGCCATCGTCGTCATCATGATCGGCCGAAACCGCACGCTGCAGGCCTGGATGATCGCATCGCGCGGCGACTTGCCCTCATTCCGCTCGGCATCCAAAGCGAAGTCGATCATCATGATCGCGTTCTTCTTGACGAGTCCGACCAGCATGATCACCCCGACGAACGCGTAGACGCTCAGCTCGGTCCGGAAGATGAACAGCGTGAGGAGCGCACCGAATCCCGCGAACGGTAAGCCCGACAGAATCGTCAGAGGGTGAATGAAGCTCTCGTACAGAATCCCCAGGACGATGTAGATCACGACGATCGCGAGCAGCAGCAGGAAGGCGAGTCCCTGTTGGCTGGCCTGGAACGCCTGCGCCGTCCCCGAGAACCCCGTGCTGATCGTCGAGGGCAGGGTTTGCCGCGCGGCTTTCTGCACCTCATTCACCGCGGCACCGAGCGAAAC
>QHTW01000220.1 GCA_003220955.1 Gemmatimonadota bacterium
CAACAATATCACCGTGTCGTTCGGCACGTTCGTCGGCGGTCTCACTGCCGGCGTGCTCACCACCTGGCTGCTGTTTGCGAATGGGATGATGTTCGGGCTCGCGCTGGGTCTGTTTCGGAATTATCAGGCGCTGAACTATCTCCTGACCTTCGTGCTGGGGCACGGGGTGCTCGAGTTGACGGCGATCTTCATCTCGGCGGGAGCGGGATTTCGCCTGGCGAAGGCGATGATCGCACCGGGCGATCGGACGCGCCGTGACGCGTTGGTCGTGGAGGGCCGAATCGCAGCGCGAATGATCGGTGCGGTCGTCACGCTCCTGGCGATTGCGGGGACAATCGAAGGGTTGTTGTCGACATCCTCGGCACCGGCCGCATGGAAGTACGGCGTCAGCGCGGCGAGCGCAGTCTTTCTGATGCTGTACCTGGCAAACGGGTATCTCGAGACTAGGGGCGCGCCCACTCGATCATGACGCCGAGGCGCGGACCGACAATCGAGACGCTCGTCCCTTCATCGTGAAGCGTCCCGAACGCCAGCTGCGCCTGGATCACACCGGCCGCGCGATCGCTCAACCGGTACCGCAGGTCGGCGCCCGCCCGCAGCAAGTAACCGAGCAGCTCCATTGTCGGGCCAGGCCCGGTCAACTCCTGCCGGAATTCGAGCAGGGGCGACAGCGTCGCCTTGGGACCCATGGGACGATCGAGCCGTCCCCCGACCGCGAGGACATTGCCGCGGGGCACGGGGAGCGTTCCCGCGCTGGCAGCGTTGCGGGCGCGTAGTCGTCGCATGTCCCAGCCGTACAACGAGAGCTGCGAGTTACCGGCCGGCATGCTCATCGCGGCGTACCCGAGCACCCGGTCGCCAATGGCGCTCTGGCCCCTCGTGCCGAGATCGTTGGCAGCGGTCGTCGTGTAGACGAGCGCGCCGCGGAAGTACTTCCCTCTGCCGAACGGCCCTTCGATGCCGAACCGGGCGCGCACTTCGCCGCCCGGGCTCATTTCGTCACCGCCCTGCACCGGCACGTAACTCGAGGCGTACCGGTAGCTCGCGCCCATCCCCACGGCCCAGTTCTCACCCATCTTGACGGCGGACGCAAAACCGCCGGAAATCGCGCCTCCCGAGCCAAAACTCGGCGTCGTGAACCCGAAGAGATGCGTCCCCGTCGCCCCAAAAAGTGGGATGGTCGTATCGGGCACGCCGGTCGCGCCCGTCGGGATCGTGCCGACGAGATTCAATACCAGCTTCCCGGGAAGGATGCTGTAGGTAGCGCGCAGATCGGTGTCGATGAGTCCCGAATGCCGGATGGCGCCCGCTCCGCCGCCGGGTGTGGTGACGGACGCGCGCGCAAAGGCGGTGCTGAGATCGAGGACCAGCCGTCCGCCCGCGATGCGCTGCGAGACGCTGACCGGAATCGTGAGCTCGCTGAGGCGATTGAATGCGAGCCCCGAGCCGAAGGAGTAGGATTCGAACGTGACGCCGGTGCGCGTGACCGTCGTCACGGCCTGCGCGGCGAGCACTCCCGGAAGCAACAAGCATCCGAAGCAGCTGCGCGCAAGCGTCATGGCAGCCGGAAGATGATCCGGATGATGCCTGTCGCCTGGATGACGCTCCAGATGCCCTGGCTCTCGGGCGTGGGATTCGACACCGTGCTGCTGATGCCGTACTGCCCGGCAACATCACCGACGGTCGCGGACACGTCGACTGTCACCTGCTTCAGCGCGCCTTCGGCTGCCGGCTCCGGCGACGGCCCGATCTGATCGACGGCTTGCGCGACGGCGACCACGTCACCAGGCGTCGCCACCACGGCCGGCGCGGCCTGCGCCGCCTGGCGTTGCTGGGCGGCGGCCTGGAACGTGGGATCGGTGCGCGAGGCCGCGCCGAAGGCCCCGGCCGCGGCGCGATAATCGCCGCGATCGAGCGCTTCAAGTCCGCCGCTGTACGCGAGGAACGCGGCCAGGCTCTTCGGCCCCTGCCGCAGGATGCGTTGCCGTTCGGCTTCCGTAAGCTGAATCCCCAGCTCCGTCGCCAAACCGAAGACGAGCTGCTTTTCGAGATCGAGTAGTTGCTTGAAGGACCCGCTCGCCTGCGCCCCGGCGCGAACGTTGCCGTCCCCGCGCACCACCGTGGCCGACAGGCGGACCGGACCGTTTTGCGTAATCGCCGCGACCCCCTGCACCATCCGCTCAGCCCGCAATAAGCGGCCGACGCGCGCCGCGGTGCTGGGGTCGGCCCTCCCACTCTGCCCGAGCTTCATTTCGTCGAGCAACGCGCCGATCTGAACGCGCTCCAGGAGACGGAGGTTGCGGACCATCGCCAGATCGGATGTCATCAGCTCGGCGAGCCCGCGCGACAGCGGCTGCAGGGTCGAGTCGCCCGCAATGGTCACCGGCAGCACGGCGACGGTTGAGGGCTGCGGAGCCGAAGCCGTGAGCGTCGATTCGCGCGCCAGCGCCAGCTTGGCCGTCTGGGTTGCTTGCGTCCGCAGCGCGAGCTGGGCGAGCGCCCGCAGGGCGGCGACGCGTCGCGCCCGCGGATACTTGTTGGCGAAGTCGGTGTACGTCGCAAACGCGAGATCGTAGCGGCCGTCTTTTTCCTGGCAGCCGCCGATCACCATCGGGCCGAGCGCATCACTCGGCGCCAGCCTTTGGCCGGCGCTCGCGACCACGACTGCCGTATCACACCGTCCCGCAGCCATGAGCGCGGCAGCCAGCCGGAAGCGGAGTTGGGGGTTTGTAGGTTGGCGTGCAGCTTCAGCTTGGAGTGTGGGGATCTCCGCGGGCGTAACACGACCGGCCCCTGGCCCGCCTGCGCAAGCCACGACCCAACCGCTCAGAGCTAAGAGCAGGGCCCAGCGACCAGCCAAATTCGGGGACTCCCACCTGAGAGGCGTCTTAAAATGCCCGAGGCACAAACCCCCGCAAGGGCGGAGGTGGCGTGGTGTGATTTACCCCCGCGTGACCGAAACGGCTATGACGAGGATCACGAAGGGGACTAATAAAGGAAGGCACGGAGGGCCCAGCGGCACACGGTGGTGGGAGGCCACCACACCGTTGCGGGGGCAAACCGAGGGCGATGCCGCCGGCTCACTCGATGCTTTGCAGCATCTGACGCATCTTGCGCGCCAGGTCCTCGATCTGCTTGAGGCCGGTCAGCGTCTCCTCGTCGTATTTCTCCGGCGCGAGGAGCAACAGCTGAGTCTCGGCGAGAATCGCCGACAACGGGTTGGATAAGTCGTGCCGTAGCTTCGACAGCGACGTCTGATCAGCCATTACAGCAGCGAGCGGTACAGGTCGCGCAGGTGATGATCGCGCAGGTCACGTACCGATTGCCACAGATCCTGCTCTGTGCCGGCGCAGAAGATCTCTGCGCTGGACCGCTCCGCTTCCGTCCCTTCCGCACCAAACAGGATGCGGCCGCGCCAGAAACCGTCTTCGGTGCGGCGCAGGGAGAGTCGGATGTCTATGGGTTGTCCGTCGAAGCGAATGGGAGGCAGGTCGTGAACGACCGTATCGGTCGCAGCAGCTGGCGTGTATCGGGCAGGTTGGGCAGGCATGCCGTTCCAGGGCTGGTTTTAAAGAACATTATATGTCACTAAGAGTTACGCAATACTCAAAACCGTCTTAGGATCGAAACGGGGCAGGCGCGAACGTGAGGATGAAGAGCAAGAGACTCAGCCACGCGAGCCAGCGTCGGGACGGCGGCAGCGGGCGGTAGGCATCAAGCACCGGAGGATGTCGCAGTTGACCGCGTGAGAGCACGAGCACGATGAAGCCCCACACGAGCCAGCCGATCCAGAACCATCCGAGGAGCATGACGATCAGCCAGAAGGCGCGCGCGACCGGCTGATGCCAACGCGGGGTCGTGGCGTAGACGATGTGACCGCCGTCGAGCTGGGCCATCGGCAGAAGATTGAGCATCGTCACGAACATCCCAAACCATCCCGCGAAGGCGGTCGGGTGCAGCGCGATATCCCCGGAGGCTCCCGGCACCAGCCGGCGGAGCAACAGAGTCACCAGCGAGTCGCCGGGGAAGAGCAGGTCGTCACCCAGGCGCACCACCATCCCGTGAAATCCTTCCGGTGCGGTGGGGTGACTGTGCAGGAGCCCGATCCACAGAATCGGGACGGCGACGAGAAAGCCCGCGATCGGGCCGGCGGCGCCGATGTCCAGCAGCTGCCGGCGGTCGTTCACGATCGTTCGCAGCCTGATGAATGCGCCGAACGTTCCAATGCCGAAGGGGGGCGGAAAGCCCGGCAGAAAAAACGGCGGCGACACGTCGACCTGGTAACGCCGAGCCGTGAGGTAATGCCCCATCTCGTGTGTAAAGAGGATCGCGAGGAGCGGCAGTGAAAACAGGAGCCCGTGAGACAGCCCGCGGAAGAATGCCGCTCCGTGCCAGTCGCCCGGATGCACCGAGATCGTGCCCGCGACCATCGCACCGGTGAGGGTCGTGGTGGCCAGGACCGCGGCGAAGAGCAGCGCGTGGACAGCCCATGCTTCGCGCCGCGCCGGGTGGGGCCGCGTGAGCACCAGATGTCGTCCGTCAGCCTCGTCCGACCAATAAAAGATCCCCGGCCACCCCCGGAGGGCCTCCGCCAGCGGCGCGGAGAGGGGGGGCCCGGCGTGCGCCGGATCTACAAGCGCGTCAACGACTTCGCGATCGTGGAGTGGGGTGGTTCGCCACGACAGCAGGAATGGGGTTAGACCCACGGCCGCTCTTGACTCGCCGGTCGTGGCGGCCTACTATCACTCGTTCGCATACCGCAGGATTCCCAAGTTTCCATTTTCAACCAGGACCAATCCCCCATCCCGGGGTTTCCCCCGCCGCACAAGCAAACGGAGTTGAAGCACAAGTGGATATCGCCGAGTTGAAGAGAAAGTCCGTCGCGGAACTACACGCGATGGCCGAGAGCCTGAACATCACCAACTACTCTGGGCTCCGCAAGCAGGATCTCATCTTCCGCATCGAGCAATCACTCCTCGATTCCGACACGGTTTTGCGCGGCGAGGGCGTGCTCGAGATTCTGCCGGAAGGATACGGATTCCTCCGCAGCGCCGACTGGAACTACCTCTACGGTCCCGACGACATCTACGTCTCGCCGAGTCAGATCAAGCGGTTCGATCTGCGCACGGGCGACACGATCACGGGCCAGGTCCGGCCGCCGAAGGAGGGCGAGCGCTACCTCGCGCTGCTGAAAGTCGAAGTCGTCAATGGCGAGGAGCCGGAGAAGGCGAAACATCGGGTCGCGTTTGACAACCTGCGGCCGCGGTATCCCGAGGAGAAAATCCGGCTCGAGCGCAAAGACGGCGATCTGTCCATGCGAGTGATGGACATCCTGTCGCCCATCGGAAAAGGTCAGCGGGGCCTGATCGTCTCGCCGCCCAAGGCTGGGAAGACTATCCTGATGCAGAAGCTGGCCAACTCCATCATCGAGAATCATCCCGAGATCTACCTCATCGTGCTGCTGATCGACGAGCGGCCCGAAGAGGTGACGGACATGGAAGAGAACGTGAAAGGGCCGAACGTCGAAGTCGTGTCCTCTACGTTCGACGAGCCGGCGGATCGGCACGTGCAGGTCGCCGACATGGTGATCGAAAAGGCGAAGCGTCTCGTCGAGCACGGCAAGGACGTCGTGATTCTGCTCGATTCGATCACGCGCCTGGGTCGGGCCCACAACGTCGTGGTGCCGCACTCGGGCAAGATTCTCTCGGGCGGCGTGGACGCGAACGCGCTGCAAAAGCCGAAGCGGTTCTTCGGCGCGGCGCGCAACATCGAGGGCGGCGGCTCGCTGACCATCCTGGCGACCGCGCTGATCGACACCGGTTCGCGCATGGACGAAGTGATCTTCGAGGAGTTCAAAGGCACCGGCAACTCCGAGGTGATCCTCGACCGGCGCATCGCCGAGCGGCGCACGTTCCCGGCGATCGACACGCAGCGTACCAGTACCCGCAAAGAAGAGCTGCTGCTGTCCAAGGAAGAGCTCAACAAGGTCTACCTACTGCGCAACTTCCTGTCTGATATGCCGCCCGTGGAAGCCATCGAATTCCTGCTCGAGCGCCTCAAGCGCACCAAAACCAACACCGAGTTCTACCAGACGATGGCTCAAGGCTGACGGAACGTTGGAAGGTTGGAAGGTTGGACGGTAAACCTTCCAACCTTCCAACCGTCCAACTTCTCACATGCCACCGCGTGGCAGGATCCTCGCCGTAGATTGGGGCACCAGACGCATAGGTCTCGCCCTTTCTGACGAAACGCAGACGCTCGCCCAACCGCTCACGACGCTGACCCGGCGCGCCGGCAAGCGGTTCCCCATGCCGCAGCTGCTCGAGCAGATCACCAAGCACGAAGTCGTAGGTATCATCGTCGGGCTGCCTTTGGATGCGGCGGGCACCGAAGGTGACGCCGCTCACTCCGCTCGCGCCCTCGCCGATGATATCAAGAGGCGCGTTGGTGAGCTGGAGGTACGCATGTGGGACGAGCGGATGACGACGGCGCGCGTGCTGGCGACGGTGCGCGAAATGGGCGGCACAACGCGGGGGCGGAAAGAAGACGTCGACGCGATGGCCGCAGCGTTGTTGCTGCAGCACTATCTGGATGCCCGGAAGGGCACGGCGCTGTGAAAAAACGTCCGTCGTGCGTCGTGCGTCGTGCGTGGGTGTTGTGCGCCTTGGCACTCTCGTGCAGCAAGCCCGATCCCGACAAATACCAGTCGGTCGCCGACCGCATTATGGTCATCATTCCGCGCGGCGCCACGTACTACCAGGCGCTCGATTCACTCGAGTCGCGGGGCGTAATCGGGAGCCGGGACTGGTTCAGCCTCTACGCGCGGATCCGTGGCCTGCCGTCCAACCTGAAGAGCGGCGTGTACACCTTCGACAAGGACGCAAGCTGGAGCAGCGTGGTCAGTACGTTGAAGTCGGGCCGCGGTCTCGAGGTCCGGTTCACCGTGACCGAAGGGATGATGGGATTCGAAGTGGCCGAGCGGGCGCGCTCGTGGCTCGGTGTGTCGCGCGATTCATTCGTGGCCGCCATGCGTGACACGTCGCTGGAGCGCGAGCTAGGCATCAAGCCCACCCCGGCGGGCGTCGACGGCTACATGTACCCGACGACATATGTCGTGCCGATGCGGATGCGCGCGCGCGACCTGGTGAAGCTCATGACGCACGAGTTCATCGCGCGGTGGCAGCCCGAATGGGACGCGCGCCTTGGCGAGCTGCATATGACGCGGCATCAACTCGTCACGCTGGCCTCGATCATCGAGGCCGAAGTCCGCTATCGGCCCGATCGGCCCTATGTCTCGGCGGTCTACCACAACCGGCTGAAGCGGGGCATGGCGCTGCAGGCGGATCCGACGATCATCTACGCGTACGGCCGACGCCTGCGGCGCGTCTGGGAACGACAGCTCCAGATTCGCTCGCCGTACAACACCTATCTGAATCCGGGGTTGCCGCCCGGACCGATCACGCAGCCGAGCGACTCGAGCATCATCGCCGCCCTCTACCCCGCTCCAATCGGTTACTTGTATTTCGTCGCGCAGCCCGACGGCAAGCACATCTTCTCATCGACGTACGCCGACCATCTGGCGGCGATTCGGGAGAGCAAGCGCCAGCGGAGAGCGGACCGAGTCAATTAGTCGCGTTGCGAATGCGCCGCGCCGATTCTTCTGGATCGGCTGCGCGTAGCACTCCCCTAATCACCGCGACACCAGCAGCACCTGCGGCGACGATGGCGCGCGCATTCTCAGCCGTAATACCGCCAATCCCGATCACGGGCGTACCTTCAGGAGCAAGCTTTGCGAGTGCCGCGAAGCCCTCCGGTCCGAGCGGGAGGCCCGCGTCTGCCTTGGTTGGCGTAGCAAAGCAGGGCCCGACGCTCCAGTAGTCAGCGGTCGCAGGCGCCCGCGCTGCCTCGTCCGGCGATCCGACCGAGATGCCGAGCACAAAACCGGCGGGCAGATGCGAGCGGAGCGCCTCGAGCGGCGGGTCCTCCCAGCCCAGGTGCGCGCCGGCGGCGCCGGCCGCCAGTGCGATATCGACGCGGTCGTTCACCAGGATGGGCACCGGGCAGGCGGCGACGAGGGCCCGGGTCAACTCCATAATCTCGGCGGGCGTGCCATCTTTCCAGCGGACTTGAACGATCGTGGCGCCGCCCGTTACGGCGGCGCGACACACCGCGACCGGGTCCCGCGCCATTAGGAGGACGGGATCGGTGATCACCATCAAGCGCAACTGATCGGCCAGCGACATGACCAAGATCCTGCGCGGTCTCCGTGGCGCGACCACGGCGACCGCGAATACCAGTGACGCGATTCTCGACGCGACCGAGGAGCTCCTCGCGGCGCTTCGGGACGCCAATGGCTTCGAGCCGGCGGACGTCGAGAGCGCGATCTTCACGTCGTCGCCCGACCTCACGGCCGATTATCCCGCGCGCGCCGCGCGGCGGCTCGGCTGGACCGACGTGCCGCTCCTTGGCGCCGCCGAACTGAACGTTCCCCCGCCCCTCGGACTCCCACGCTGCATCAGAGTGCTGCTGCACTTCTACACGAGCAAATCGCAGCGCGCGCTGAAACATATGTATCTCCGGGACGCCGCGAAGCTGCGGCCCGACCGGTGACGGTCAAGGTCACCGCTCGGGGCGCCGAGCGCTGGAAGCAGGGCCACCCCTGGATCTACAGAAGTGACGTCGCTGAAGAACCGGACAAGAAGCCAGGCATCGTCCCGGTCACCGATCGCAAGGGCAAGTTCCTCGGCCAGGCGCTCTACTCGCCGAGCTCCGAAATCCGGCTGCGACTCCTCACCCGCGGCAACGAGACTATCGACGCGCCGTGGTGGGCTGCGCGCATCGCCGCGGCGGCGGGCCGGCGCAATGGCATCGATGCCAGCGCCTGGCGCGTGGTACATGCGGAGGGTGACGGGCTACCCTCGCTCATTATCGACAAATACGGTCCCTGGATCGTCGCCCAGCTCCTCTCGGCCGGACTCGAGACGGCTCGCGCCGATATCCTCGCGGGCGTCACCGCGGCGCTGGCTCCCGAGGGAATCCTGTTGCGCAACGACGCCGCGGTGCGCCGCCATGAGGGGCTGCCTGCGGAGGTGGTGTTGGCCGTCGGCCAGGTCCCCCAGGTCGTCGAGGTTGCGGAGGACGGCGTGAAATACCTTGCGGCTCCGTGGTCAGGACAGAAGACCGGTGCGTTCCTGGATCAACGCGAGAATCGGATTCTGGTCGGCGAGCACACCAAGGCCGGTGGGCGAGCCCTCGATCTTTTTACTTATCACGGCTCATTCGCGTTGCATCTCGCTCGTCGTGCCAAGGAAGTGGTCGCGGTGGACCAGAGCACGGAAGCACTCGCACGTGGAGCCGACAATGCCCGCCTGAACGGAATCGCCAATATCGAGTGGGGCGAAGCGAATGCATTCGACTTGCTGCGCGAGTTGGAGCGACGCCGCGACCAGTTCGATACGATTGTCATCGACCCGCCGGCGTTCGCCAAGACACGAGCAAATCTCGAACGCGCGGTCGCCGGCTACAAGGAAGTCAACCTCCGTGCGATGAAGATCCTCGCTCCGGACGGCGTGCTGTTTACGTCATCGTGCTCGTATCACGTGAGTCGCGACGTCTTCCACGCGATGCTGGCTGATGCGGCTCGGGACTCCGGCCGCCGGATGCAGTTCATCGCGTCTACCGGAGCCGCCGCCGATCATCCCGAACTGCTGAATGTCCCGGAGACCGGCTACCTGAAAGGCGTGTTGCTGCGCGCGGTGTAGGGGGCGCAGCATGCTGCGCCCCTTCCTCGTTCCTCAGGACCGCAGCCTCAGTATCCAATCCGCGATCGCGTTCGCTTCAGCACGTGATTGGCCAAAGGCACGATGAGGAGCTGGGCATCGGGCTTGGCAGCATGCAGCCGCTCCGCATCCGCGACAGTCACCTGCAGGTCCCGACCTCCCTGCACGATCAGCACTGGCTGGCGGACCACCCGGATCGCCGCGGGCGGATCGAACGATGAGAGCGACCTCATGAATGACAGGTTGATCGGGACAAAGAGGGGTCCGAGCTGCGGCGGGACGTCCTTCGGCGGCTCGCCGCGCAGATACTGCGCCATGGCGGTGTCGTAGCGGAGCAGTGTCGCGCTGTCGAACTGCCGCGCGAGCTGCTCGCGCATCACGACGCTCAGGGGACGACCCAGCCCCGTTACACTGATTACCGCGGTGACGGGCGGACCGGCCCGCGCCGCGATGAGCGCGAGCGAGGATCCTTCACTATACCCGAGGAATGACGCGGGAAACCACGTGTCGCGCGCCAGTGATTCAGCCGCCGCACGCGCGTCGGCCGCGAAATCATCCAACGTCATCTTCGACATGTCGAACGTGCCATTCGTTCCGGGCATTCCCCGCTTGTCGTAGCGCAGTGACGCAATGCCGTGCTCGGCCAGTCGCCACGCAAGCTGCGCGTAGGAGTTCGGCCGAATGCCCATCAGGGAATTGCCGTTGCGGTCAGTGGGTCCCGAGCCCGCGATGATGAGCACGACGGGGACGCGGCCAGTGGCGTCGCGCGGCACCGTGACGGTTCCGCCGAGCTCCAGCGCCCCGCTCCGAATGGTATAAGGCGATTCCACGGCTGCAGACGGCGCCGTTGTGTCGGCGGTCTGCAGCGGCAGTGCGATCAGCGCGAGGCTAAGGGCGATCATGCTGTTCTCGTTTCCAGAGGACGTAGGACTGGACGATGGGGATCGCGGGCATGATCACGATCGTCGCGACCAGCAGTGGCAGAAACGCGGCGCGCGGCAGGAGTGCGGTGCTGGCCAGCACCAGGCCGCCGATCACGAACACCCATCCGCCGGTGCGATGCGTCCGGCGCCACACCGTATCGCTCGACAGGGTCCAGGGCGTGCGAATCCCCACGAACCAGTTGGGCTCGACGCGGGTCAGGAAGTTTCCGAGGAACACGAACAGCAGGCCGATGCCTAGCGGCATCAGGCGGTCGATCTTGATCGAGAAGCCCAGACCCGCCGCGATGATCAAGCCGTGCGACACCAACAGAAACACGATGACCGCGTTCGCGATGAGCCAGTAGCTGCTGAGAAACTTCGTGTAGTTCTCGTGCCGTGGATCGATCTTGGGAAGCACGTTGAAGATCACCGTCATGACAACCAGCATGAGTGGGATGATCACGAGTGCCCACAGCCGGCTCGAATAGCCGTCGGGCGTGCCGTTCAGACTCCCGTGAGTCGCCACGGTCGGTGGCAGCTGCGGATACGCCCAGATCGACATTGCCACGGCCAGCGCCGCAATCACGAGACCAAACCAGCGGCTACGCATCGCGCTTTCCCCCGTCTTCTCCCGCGCCGAAGCGGGTCATGAAGTAGCGCACGACTTCCTGAAACACGGTCGTGTTGAGCCGGTAGCGGATGAATTGTCCCTCGCGCTCCGTCGCGACCAGATCTGCCGCTTTGAGCACGCCGAGGTGGTGTGACACCGACGCAAACGCGATCGGGAACTGCTCGGCGATCTCACCCGCGGTGCGATCCTTTTCGGTCAGGAGCTCGAGGATCTTGCGCCGGGTTGGATCGGCGAGGGCACGAAACAGCGAGTCGTCCATTGGGGGAGATATTTGTACAACTGTCTAAATATTGTCAAGTAAGTTGACTAAATCAGCCCCCATCACAAGCTTGCACACCATGTCGGCCGCGGACAGAGCCCTAGATCGGTCCCTCGCCGTACGTCGCGTACTCGGGGGATTGCTCGTGGCCAATATCGCCGTCGTTATCGCCAAGGCGACGATCGGCATCAGGGCGGGCTCGCTCGCCGTGCTCGGCGACGCGGTGCACTCCTCCGTGGATGCCGTCTACAACGTGTTGGGGCTCGTCGTCGTCCGAGTCGCCGCACGGGAGCCCGACGAAGACCACCCCTACGGCCATGGCAAGTTCGAAACGCTGGGCGCCCTCGCCATTGTGGTCTTCCTGTCCGTTACGTGCTTCGAGCTGGTGCGCAGCGCCATCGGTCATTTGCTGTCCGGTGGCCGCGCGGTGCGGGTCAGCGACCTCGGCCTCGTGTTGTTGCTGGCGACGCTCTTGACCAACATCGTCGTGGCCTGGTACGAGAACCGCCGCGGCCACCAGCTGTCGAGCGAGTTGCTCATCGCGGACGCCGCCCACACGCGCGCCGATGTCTTCATCACGATCGGAGTGCTGATCGGCGTGCTGTTTTCCCGGCGCGGCTTCATGTGGGTCGACTCTGCCGTCGCCATCGTGATCGCTCTCCTGATCGTGCGCGTTGCCTACCAGATTCTCTCGCGTGCGGTGCCAGTCCTCGTGGATGAGCGCGCCATTCCCGCCCCAGCCATCCGGCAAACCGCGCAGGCGGTGGAAGGCGTCAAAAGTGCATACGGCATCCGTTCGCGTGGCGGCAACGCCGGCGTGCGCTACGCCGAGGTGACGATCGCCGTGGATCCCGCCGCGAATGTGGCGGACGCCCACGCGATCGCCGACGCGGTCGAAGCACGGCTGAAGAAAGATCTCGAGCTCGAAGAAGTGACGGTGCACGTCGAGCCATGCTGACGTCCCTCCCGTTCGAGCAGGCGAGCAAGACCGGCATGACACCGGTGCGTCGTGCACCGCGGTCGCTCAAGCAGGAATACCAGGAATTCATTCTGCAGCGGCTCGAGGAATACAAGAACACGGTGCCGCGCGCGGAGCTGCTGAAAATCGGCGACGAAGCCGTACGGGAGCTGCAGACGAGCGCGCAAGATCAGTATCTCCTCACCGAAGTGCTGCTGCTCGAGCATGTCGACCGGATCATCGCGCGGCGCCTGCGCCTGCCGTCATTCCCGCGGTGGCGCCAGAAACATCGAGCGCTGCGGGAGGCGCAGCGCGAGCCGACGCATTGGGGCTTTGACCGCACCCATCCCATCGTGCCCTGGGCCGCGCGCCTCGAGCCCGGCGATGTGATCGTGGTGCTCGGCGCCACGGCCCTCCCGGAAGCGCTGTTCCTCGCCGCTCACGACACCGAAGTGTTTCTGCTCGATCAGGATCTTGGCGCGGTCGAGGCGGCGGAAGGCCGCGCGGTGACGGAGCAGCTCGCCGGCACCTTCCAGGCGCTCGTCATCAACTTCGGAAGCTGGTTCCCCGACCTCTCCCCAGCACTCGTTGCGATTGCCCCAGGATGTCTCGGACACCTCCGCGCCAAGCAGCGCGCGTCGCTGATCGCCGATCTCCAGGTTCGGACGCCCTCCGGCGGCGTGCACGTCGTGCTGCCGCCACCCGCGGAGCACCGCGAAGTCATCCCCCTGGCACCCGAGGCGCTGCAGAGCCTCTATAGCGGTTGGCAGGTCCAGCGCGGCCGTCGCTCCAAGCGCTCGGGCTTCACCGCGATCAAGCCGCCGCGTCAGCACGACACGGCGCTGAACGTGTCGGATTGACAATTCCCGCCTGCCGCAAAACGGTAACACGTTGATTTCCGGGCACCTAGCAATGGGTCGCCGCGGCAAAGGTTTTGCCTTCCATCAGACCTATGACAAGCCTCCCGATGGTACTCGACGACGAGCCGATGGGCATCATCCTGCGGGCCGGCCAGCAGGTGCTGCGACCCGCCAAGATTTGGGCCTACTGCTGGTTCCTCGATGAAGGGGAGAATGGCGATCACACACACCGCCATCTCCCGGTGGATCCCAAGGTCTAGCCTTGCCACTCACACTCGGCGGCCTATTTATCAGGCATGCCGAGTCTCAAAGTCGATGGCCGTTCCTTAAGCGCATCTGACGGGCAGACCATTCTCGACGCCGCCCGAGCCGCCGGCATCGAGATCCCTACGCTCTGTTGGTATCCCAAACTCCCCACCGTCGGCAACTGCCGCATCTGCCTGGTTTCGGTTGAGGGCCAGGGCAAGCTGATTCCGGCCTGCGCCACCAAAGTCGCCGACGGGATGGTGGTCACCACGCAGTCCCACGCGGCGGTGGAAAACCGCAAGGGCGTGCTCCGTCTGCTCGCCGAGCGCTATCCCGCCGATCATCTCCGCAACGGTGGCCGGGCCAACCCGCGCAACGAGTTCGAGCGTTACCTCGTGCAGTACGACGTCGTGCCGACGGCGGTCGAGACGCGCGACCTCCCCCTGCGCTCGGGCGACGAGCGCCCGGGCGACCCGATGATCCGTCACGACATGTCCACCTGCATCCTCTGCACCCGCTGCGTGCGCGCGTGCGAGGACATTCAGGTCGTAGGCGTGCTCGACGTCGGATACCGCGGCGAGCACGCCGAAATCATCGTCGGCGCCGACGGCGACCCGGACAAGGCGGGGTGTACGTGGTGCGGCGAGTGCGTCCGCGTCTGTCCCACCGGCGCGATCTTCGAGGTGATGCCGCGGCAGCGGTTCGCGCCCCAGCAGATCCGGCATCCGGAGAAGGTGGTGCGCTCGGTTTGTCCGTATTGCGGCGTAGGTTGCCAGGTCGACCTCCACGTTGCCGACAACCATGTCATGCGCGTCACCTCCCCCGACATCGAGCTGGACACACCCAACCAGGGGTCCACCTGCGTGAAGGGGAGGTTCGGGTACGACTTCCCGCAGCATCGCGACCGGCTCACCAAGCCGCTGATAAGAAGGGGCTGGGAGAAAGGGGCTGGGGGCTGGGTGTGGAACGGAAAGAAGGGCGCCGAGCGGCGCGCCGGCCCATGGCGCACGATCGAGGCAGAGGGCGGGCGCGACAAGCCGGGCACCCCTCCCCGCGCCACCGGAAAAAGCGTGCGCGAATTGCCGCTGCTCGAGCGGCTCGACATGGACATTCGGGACCGCGTCGCGACCCCGAACGACTGGTACTCGCCTTTCCGCGAGGGGTCGTGGGAGGAAGCACTCGAACTGACTGCGCAGGAGATGCTGAGGATCAAGGCCGCGCGCGGGCCTGACGCACTCGCCTGCTTCTCGTCGGCCAAGTGCTCCAACGAAGAGAACTACTTGATGATGCGCATGTTCCGGGGCGCGCTGGGCACGAACAACGTGGACCACTGCACGCGGCTGTGCCATTCGACCTCGGTCGCGGCGATGCAGCGCGCGATCAACACCGCCGCGGCGTCGGGCTCGATGCGCGAAATCGAGCAGGCGTGCGACGTCATCTTCATCGCCGGCGCCAACACGACGGAATCGCATCCGGTCTTCGGCGCGGCGCTGAAGCGGGCGCATGAGAAGCGCGCCCGGCTCATCGTCGCCGACCCGCGCCGCACCGAGCTCGCCGGGCGCGCCGACATTCACCTGCAAATGCAGCCCGGCACCGACGTCGCCCTCTACTCGGCGATGTTGAATCACATCCTGGCGCAGGGGCTCGAAAACAAGACGTTCATCGCCGCGCGCACACATGACTTCGGCAAAGTCCGCGCCGCGGTCCAGCCATACACGCCGGAGAAAGCCGCCAAGATCACCGGCATCCCGGCGGAGCGGATTCGCGCCGCTGCCGAGACCTACGCGCGCGGTCCGAATACCAGCACACTGTGGGCGATGGGGCTGACGCAGCACGCCAACGGGACCGACATCGTCACCTCGCTGCTCAATCTCATGTTCGCCTGCGGAATGATCGGGCGCTGGGGTGCGGCGATGCTGCCGGTGCGCGGCCAGAACAACGTGCAGGGCGCCTCGGACGTCGGCGCCATCCCGTTCGTCTATACCGACTATCAGCCGGTGGGCGACCAGCAGGTGCGCGCGCGCTTCGCGAAGACGTGGGGTGTGCCCGCCGACTCGCTCTCGCTCAAGAAGGGCCTGATGGTCACGGAGGTCGTGAAGCCGGAGAGCGGTGTGCGCGGCATGTACATCATGGGCGAGAACCCCGTCATCTCCGATCCCGACATCGCGCACGCCGAGCACTGGTTCCAGGAGCTCGAGTTCCTCGCGGTCCAGGACCTCTTCCTCACCGAGACGGCGCGCTACGCGGACGTGGTGCTGCCCGGCGCGAGCTTCGCCGAGAAGACGGGAACGTTCGTCAACACCGAGCGCCGCATTCAGCTCACGCGTAAAGCGGTCGACTCGCCGGGGGAGGCGCGCGGCGATCTCGAGATCCTGATGGATCTCACCAACCGGCTCGGCCTGCCGACGCAGTTCCGGGGCGCGGAGGATGTGATGCGGGAAATCGCGCGCGTGACGCCGAGCTGGGCCGGGGTGACGTACGACCGGCTCCAAGGCGCCGGCTTGCAGTATCCGGTTCCCGACGCCACCCATCCGGGCACATCGTTCCTGTTCGACAAGGCGTTTCCCACGGCTGATGGCCGAGCCACCTTCGTGGCGGTCGAGTACACCGATCCTGTCGAGCTCCCCGACGACGAGTATCCGTTCGTCATGAATACCGGCCGCCAGCTGTACCACTGGCACACCGGCACGATGACGCGGCGGGCCTCGGGGCTGGACGCTCGCGAGCCGACCGCCATCGTGGAGATTCATCCCGAGGACGCGAAGCAGCTCGGTGTGCACGAGGGCGAGCTGGTGCGGCTCACGTCGCGCCGCAATTCGATGGTCACCGCCGCGCGCATCAGCGATCGCGTCGCGCGCGGACAGGTGTTCGTTCCCTTCCACTTCCGCGAAGCGGCGGCCAACCTGCTCACCAACCCGGTGCTGGATCCCTACGCAAAAATGGCCGAGCTGAAGGTGTGCGCGGTGAGAATCGAGCGCGCGTGAATCTCGGCCTTAAGGGTCGCGTCGCGCTCGTCTGTGGCGGAACGCGCGGCATCGGCCGCGCGGTCGCCAACACGCTCACGGAGGAAGGCGCGCAAGTCGCGGTCAACGGCCGCGATCCCAAGACAGCGCCCTTCCCCGCGGACGTGACGGTTCCAAGGGAAGCAGAGCGATTAGTCCAGGACGTGGCCAAGAAATTTGGCCGTCTCGATATCCTCTTCTGCAATGCCGGCGGCCCGCCTGCCGCGCCGTTCAAGGATCTGTCTGCCGACGCCTGGCAGAAGGCGATCGATCTGAATCTTCTCTCGACGATCCATCTGGCCCGTGCTGCGGTGCCGATCATGACCAAGGCGAACTGGGGCCGCATCATCTGTCTCGCATCCATCGCGGCATTGCAGCCGCTGCCCGGTCTGATTCTGTCGAGCACCGCGCGCGCCGGCGTCCTCGGCTTTGCCAAGGCGCTCTCGGACGAGGTCGCGAAAGACGGGATCACCGTGAACAGCGTCTGCCCCGGGTTTATCGCGACCGAACGCATCGCGGAGCTGAGCAAGGCGCGGCCCGAGATGATCAAGCAGCGGATGGCCGAAACGCCGATCGGCCGCATCGGCACACCCGAGGAGTTGGCGGCCGCGGTCGTGTTCCTGGCATCGGAACGCGCCAGCTATATTACCGGCGCCGTGCTCGAGGTCGATGGCGGGTTCACGCGCTCGATCTTCTGAC
>QHTW01000221.1:0-22845 GCA_003220955.1 Gemmatimonadota bacterium
GGGGTTCTCGTCGCGGTACGGAAACATGCCGACAATCTAGGGAACGAGAGTCTGCAACGCCGCCAGCAGCGAGTCGCGATCCCAGCTCCCGTCGTACCGGACGCCGTTGATGAAGAACGTCGGGGTGCCGTTCACGCCACTCTTCACCCCGCTAATGAAGTCCTCGCGTACCCGTGCAGCATACGTTCCGGCTTCGAGGTCGCCGCGGATCCGGTCGGCGTCCAGGCCCAATTCGGTGGCGTACTCGAGCAGATGGTCGTCGTCCAGGGCGAATTGGCGCTCGAAAAGGCGATCATGCATCTGCCAGAAGGCGCCTTGCGCACCAGCCGCCTCCGCCGCCTCCGCGGCGTGCTCCGCTTCGGGATGGATCTTGGTCAGAGGAAAATTGCGAAACACAAATCGCAGCTCGGAGCCGAGCGCCCGCTGCACATCCTTGACGATCGGGTACGCCTTGCCACAGTGCGGGCACTGGAAGTCACCGTATTCAACCAATGTCAGCGGCGCGTCTTTGGGACCGGACGCGTGGTCGCGCGATCCGACCGAGGGTGTCAGCTGCGCTCGATCGTCACGCCGGCTCATGCGCTGCTCCCTTTGGGTTGAGCTGCTCGAGAGCCGCGAGAATCCCGTCGGCGCCCGGATTCACTCGCGGATCAGAAACGTAGTGCCACCGGATGTCGCCATCCTTATCGAGGACGAACAGCGCGCGCTGGGTGGTTCCGGACTGCCGATCGTAGACCCCATAGCGCCGCGCGACTTCACCCTTCGGCTCGAAATCCGCGAGGAGAGGAAACCGCAACTTGCGGGAGTCGCGGTAGGCCGCGTGACACCACGGACCGTCCACGGAAATACCAACCAACTGCGTCGAATTCGGGCAGAACCTCGTTGTACAACGCCAACTGATCGCCGCAGACCGGACTCCAATCGGCCGGATAGAACGCCAGAATCACCGGGCGACCGCGCAGTGCGGCCAGCGACAGCTGTTTATCAGGCGCGCTCGGCAGCTGGAAGTCGGGCGCCCGCTTGGGTGTTCGAGTCATCGTGTCTCCATGGTCGGGACTACTTCAGAAAAGCGAGCACCTGCTGGATGACACCGCCGTCACTGACGATCCGGTGATGCCCCAGTCCCATCGTCGTCACGAGCTGCGCGCCAGGCCACGCACCGGCAATCGCCGCGCCGTCGTCCCAGCGCACTTCCCGGTCATCACGGTCGTGAATCACCAGCAGCGGAATCTGCATTGCGGGCGCAAATCGCGGGACATCCATTCGCCTCCATTCGAAGCCCAGGCGGCGCTCCAGCCGCTCTCGCATGGATGCCATCACGGGATCTCGGACCCCGAGCAGCGACGCGAACTGGACGCTGTAGGTATTCACGTTCGCAGACGGTGCAATGAACACCGCGCGGCGCGCGGCAAGGCCACGCTCGATCGCGAGCGCTGAGGCGAAGCCGCCGAGCGAATGCCCTACCACGGCACTCACGGGACCGACTGCTGTGGCGACCGCGAGCGTCGCGCGAGCGAATTCCGGGCCTGAGCTGAGACGGCCGGAGGAGACTCCGTGTCCCGGCGCGTCGAGCGTGACCACGCGGAACCCACTCGCGAGCAGCGCCCCGCCGAGATCAACGAACCGTGCGCCGCGGCTGCCCCATCCGTGGACGAGCAGCACGCCGGGCCCACCGTCGCCCCAGGACCAGGCCGCCACCCGCCGGCCGGCAACCATCAGGTCGAACCGCCGCCCGCCAGCCAGCCATGCCGCCATGCGCTCGCTGATGGCGCGGCGGGGCGGCGAGCAGAACAGCCGTTCCGCCCACCGCGCCGCGAGCCCGGGCGATGCACGCTGAACCGCCCGGAACGCGGCGCGAGTAAAACGCAGAGCTGTGCTCATGGAATTGACACTCAAACGCTTACGACCCTTTCCTGGTTTCGGTATAAATTGAGTCGTCCTTCCTGCCTCTTTGGCAGCGAATCAGGGCATGATGCTTGCCTTGTGCGACCTGCGGCATCTGGCCGGCATCAAATCCCTATCAGGAGCTGAACGTTATGGCTGAGAAGATCATCGGTATTGACCTCGGGACCACCAATTCCGTCGTCGCGGTCATGGAAGGTGGCGATCCCGTCGTCATCCCCAACGCCGAAGGCGGGCGTACAACCCCGTCGGTGGTCGCCTTCACGAAAGACGGTGAGCGACTCGTTGGGCAGGTAGCCAAGCGGCAGGCGGTGACCAACCCGCAGAACACGGTCTTCTCCATCAAACGGTTCATGGGACGGCGCATCGAGGAAGTCGGTGAAGAGATCAAGCGCGTCCCTTATAAAGTCGTTCGAGGCCAGAACGGCCTCGCCGTCGTCGAGGTCAGCGGCAAGCAGTACTCGCCGCCCGAGATCTCGGCGATGATCCTTCAGAAGATGCGGCAGACGGCGGAAGACTACCTCGGCCACAAGGTCGAGAAGGCAGTCATCACCGTCCCCGCGTACTTCAACGATTCCCAGCGGCAGGCGACGAAAGACGCCGGCAAGATCGCGGGCCTCGACGTGGTCCGGATCATCAACGAGCCGACCGCGTCCGCGCTCGCCTATGGACTCGATAAGAAGAAGGAAGAGAAGGTCGCCGTCTACGACCTGGGCGGCGGTACATACGATATCTCCATCCTCGAGCTCGCCGAAGGCGTGTTCGAGGTCAAGAGCACCAACGGGGACACCCACCTGGGCGGCGACGATTTCGACGCCCGCGTCATGGAATGGTTGGTGGGCGAGTTCAAGCGCGATCAGGGAATTGATCTTTCGAAGGACCCGATGGCGCTGCAGCGGCTGAAGGAAGCCGCTGAGAAGGCCAAGATGGAGCTGTCGACCGTCATGCAGACGGAGATCAATCTCCCCTTCATCACGGCCGATCAGTCAGGCCCGAAGCACCTGAACCTCACGCTCACGCGCGCCAAGCTCGAGCAGCTCGTGGACGATCTGGTCAAGCGGACCATGCCGCCGATGCAACAGGCGCTGACCGACGCCGGCCTCAAGCCTGGCGACATCGATGAAGTGATCCTGGTCGGTGGCCAAACGCGCATGCCGAAGGTCCAAGAGATAGTCAAGAGCTTCTTCGGCAAGGAGCCGCACAAGGGCGTGAACCCCGACGAAGTGGTGGCGATCGGAGCCGCAATTCAGGGTGGCGTGCTCGCGGGCGAGGTGAAGGACGTGCTGTTGCTGGACGTAACGCCATTGTCGCTCGGTATCGAGACACTCGGCGGCGTCACGACGGTGCTCATCCCGAGGAACACGACCATTCCGACGAAGAAGTCGGAAGTCTTCTCGACGGCCGAGGACAATCAGACGACGGTCGAGATCCACGTGTTGCAGGGCGAGCGGCAGATGGCGCAGGACAACCGGACCATCGGGAAATTCCAGCTCACCGGGATTCCGCCGGCTCCGCGCGGCGTGCCGCAGGTCGAAGTGACGTTCGACATCGATGCCAACGGCATCCTCCACGTCTCCGCCAAGGACAAGGCGACGGGTAAGGAGCAGAAGATCCGGATCGAAGCGTCGTCCGGGCTCGCCGACAAGGACATCGACAAGATGGTAAAGGACGCCGAAGCGCACGCGGCGGAGGACAAGAAGCGGCGCGATGTGATCGAGCAGCGTAACCGGCTCGATAACATGGTGTACCAGGTGACCAAAGAGTCGAAAGACTGGGTCGATAAGTTGGAGCCCGGCCTCAAGTCGCGGCTCGATGCGGCGATCCAGCAGTCGCAACAGGCGCTCCGGAGTGGCAATGCTGACGAAATCAGCAAGGCACTGGAGGAGCTGCAGCAGGCATATTCCGCCGCAGGAGCTTCGCTCTATCAAGCGGCGCGTGGGGCTGGGCGGCACCGGCGACGGGCAGCCCGGAGCCGAGGCAAAGAAGGATGAGAAGGTCGTCGATGCCGATTACGAAATCATGGACGATGACAAATCCAAGAAGTCTTAAAAGGGGGCGCTGATGTCGGTGAAGACGCGGGACTGGTTGAAGTTCGGTATGTTGGTGACTCTGGCGTTTGCGCTGGGCCTGGCATTCGCCTCGGCGTTTCGGCTCCCGTCGCGAGGTGAAGCAGCGGTGCGGTCGGTATTGCAGGACACGAGCCGGCCGCTACCCCAGGCGAAGGCGGCAGTCGACCTGGGCGAAGCGTTCGCCAATGTCGCCGAGCATGTGAAGCCGGCGGTCGTATTCATCAAGTCCGAGCGGCGGGAGCGGGTCACCAATCGTCGCTTGCCTCCGGGCTTCGAGGATTTCTTCCAGATCCCGCGCCGCCCCCAGATCGAGCAGGGCTCGGGGTCGGGCTTCATCGTTTCGCAGGACGGCTACATCCTCACGAACAACCACGTCGTCCAGGGTGCAGACCGCGTAACGGTCCGGCTGCTCGACAATCGTGAATTCACCGCCAAGACAGTCGGTACGGACCCGAGCACGGACGTCGCCGTCATCAAGATCCAAACAACCGGATTGCCCACCGTGCGCCTCGGCGACGCCGACTCGACGAAGATCGGCAACTGGGTGCTCGCGATCGGTAACCCGCTGGGAGAGGCGTTCACGTTCACCGTGACCGCGGGAATCGTGAGCGCGAAGGGGAGGCTGCTGGCCGGGCTCAACCAGAGCCGCTACGCGATTCAGGATTTCATTCAGACGGACGCGGCGATCAATCCCGGAAACTCGGGAGGGCCGCTGGTCAACGTGCGTGGCGAGGTCATCGGCATCAATTCGGCCATCGCCAGTGAGACCGGATTCTATGCCGGCTACGGGTTTGCCATCCCGATCAACCTCGCCCGCACCGTGATGACGCAACTGATCTCGACGGGTCACGTGGAACGGGCCGTGATCGGCGTCCAGATCCGGCCGATCACGCCGGAAGACGCCGAAAATGCGAAGCTGCCCGAGATCAGGGGCGTGGTCGTCGATGTGTTCAATCCGCCTGACAATTCGCCGGCGAAACGCGCGGGCATTCAGGAGGGCGACGTCATCGTGGCCGTGGACGGGCAGTCGATTGAGTCCGTCCCGCAGCTCCAGCAGCGCGTCGGCTTCAAGAAGCCCGGCGAGATCGTGCAGGTCACCGTGGTTCGGAAGGGCGGCATTCGCATAACGATTCCGGTGCGACTCACGGCCGCTCCCGCGAGTCAGCCCGAAGAAATCTCCAGCAATGATGATGGCGCCAGCTCGCGCGAATCGGCGCCGATGGACAAGACGCTCGGCATCTCGGTCGAGCCGCTGTCGCAGGATAATGCGCGCGATCAGGATCTCCGTCAGGTCATGCGGTCCGGCGGCGGCCTGATCGTCTCGCAGGTGTCACCCGAGGGGCCGGCATACCAGCGCCTGGCGGACGCGAGTCAGGGTTACCCGGACGTCATCTTGAAGGTGAACGGAGTCCAGACGGGATCACGTGCCGAGCTGCGTCAGGCGTTGGCCGGTGTGAAGCGCGGCGACATTGTCACGCTCACCGTCTTGTCGAGCACGCCCGACGGCGGCTGGCAGCAGCGGATCGTGCGGCTCCGCGCCAACTGACGGATCAGCTTTGAGGCTGACGGCGGTCCGCCAGCATCACCACGGCGGCCGCCGCCAGCCAGACGACGAAGAGGGCCTGGGCGTAGTACAGATTGGGTGAGAACTCGCTGAACACGACGGCCACGGCCCCATCCACCACCGCCACTCCCCACGCGATCCACGCGAGCCACTTCGGCCAGATCGCGCCGTTGCGAATCGTCCAGCCGAACATGTAGGCCACCAAGCCCAGCATGAACGTCGCGAGGCGCTCGGCCGCGAGACCCATGGGATGGAGCATGTCGTAGACGAACACGGCGCGGGTGCCGGTCAACCCCGCATCAGAAGCCGTATAGGCGTGCGCGAGCTGCCAACCGGCGCCCACCATGAACAGGATATTGATCGACCACACGGAGAAGGCGAGCGCGCCTACGGCGACTCCCGCGCGGGCGGGCGTCGAACCGGCGGTATCGGTGTGCCGTAGCGCGACGCCGACCAGGCCCGTGTACATGAATGCCAGGCCGAAGAGCAGCAACCAGTGAATCAGGCGCCACACACTGGTTCGCGCCACGGTCGCGACCTGGGCGTCGCCTTCACCGGAGAGGAGTGGATGATTGAGGCCCGCGATCCCAAAGAGCAAACTGCCGACGAGCCAACAGAGACCATAGAACAGCGGATGCCGCGTCATGGCGATATATTCAGCCCGCAATGGACTTGAATCGCATTCTTCGCGAAGGCTTCATCGCCGGGTGCATCGGCGCCGCCACCGTAGCAGTCTGGTTTCTGATCATCGACTCGATCAATGGCCATCCGTTCTTCACGCCCGCGATGCTCGGCAGCGCCGTGTTCTGGGGCGCGTCGGGAACGGGGAGCGTCGTGATGGAGCCCGCTCGCATCTTTGGCTACACCATGATTCACGTCAGTGCGTTCGTGGTCGTCGGCTGCATCGCCGCAGCGTTAGCGGCGGAAGTCGAGTACGCGCCGTCGACCCTGTTTCTCGTGGTAGTGGGGTTTTGCTTCTTCGAGGTGGGGTTCTACATCCTGGTCGCGCTGCTGGCGAAGCCGCTCCTCGGATATCTCGCGTGGTGGAACGTGGCCATTGGGAACGGGTTGGCGGCGCTCGCGATGGGCTATTACCTCTGGCGGGAGCACCCGCGGATCGGCGAGGAGTTGAGACGGCATCCGCTGGGGGAGACGGAGGACGGGGAATAACGTGCGGCGTGGGGCGTGCGGCGTATGCACGAAACCCTCATTTCTGCGCCGCACGCCGCACGTTTTAACGCCGCACGCCGTAGGCCTCCTCCGGGACGTCGGTTTCCGCATCGCCTCGTTGGTCCCACACCGAATATCTGAACCAGATCACCGTCAGCACGATCCACAGCATCAATCCACCCAACACCCACATCAGCAATCCACCGATCTGTTGATCGTCGAGCGGCGAGAGTCCTCCCACCCGAGGCGCAGCGGCGTAGAACGGATAGAGCACCGAGTCGGAGAGCGTGATGAGCGCACCGGTCACCGACATCGGAATCCCCAGCAAGAACAGATACAGCATCTGCACCAGGTGCTGCGCCCTGGGAAGCTCCGGCACCGGCGAGAGCACCGGCCACCACATGACGACGGCCGTCGTAAGAAACACGAGGTGCTGGAGGATGTGGAGGTTGTGATGGCGCAGGGCCGCTTCGTAGAGCGCGGGCGCGTGCCAGATTACGATCGGCCCCGTGAACAACAGCGCCGCTGCCAGCGGCCGCGTCACGACTCGAGCCACGGCTATCACCGCGCGGGGCCGCAGGAACGGCCGGACGACCCACGCCGGGGTGCCATACAGCAATAGCGGCGGGAATACCAGCGTGAGCAGCAGGTGCTGCGCCATGTGGGCGCTGAACAGATACGTGTCGGAGAGGTTGTGGAGCGGACCGTTGAGTGCCAGGAACAGCACGACGAGCGCCCCGAAAAAGCTCGCGACGTGCCGACGTGCCGACCGGAGACCGCCTAAATAGACATAGAGCCCGCCCAGGAGGACGAGCCCGATAACGACGCTGGGATGTAGATCCCACTTATTCCACGCGCTCACGTCCCCGTACGCAGCCGGAGCGCGCCATAGAAGATGAACAGGAGGCTCACGACGACCGCGACGCCAAGGAGCAGCGGGCCACCGAAAAGAAACGCGAAGAAACGATTGTCGAACTTGAGATGCATGTAGAACATCACGACCAGCGTGAACTTGACCGCGGAAAGGAACAGCAGCACCGGCACGAGCACCGTCTGGAACGTCGGCACGTAGAAAATGCCCACCTCGATCAGCGTGATCATCACGAGGATCGCGGCGACCCGCAGGTAGGTGCCCGTCGTCGCGTGCGCCTGCTCGCTCATGCTCTTCCTCTCACTGAATCAGGTACACGACCGTGAAGATCACGATCCAAACGACGTCCACGAAGTGCCAGTACAACCCCGTGATCTCGACGGTCATCGCGTTCGCCGGGCCGAGCTTCCCGCGGAGCGCCTGCACCCACAGTGTCAGCAGCCAGATCACCCCGACCGTCACGTGGGCGCCATGCGTTCCCGTCAGCACGTAGAATGTCGAGCCGAAGAGGTTCGTCGTGAGACCCAGGCCCTCATGCACGAAGTGACTGAACTCCCAGAACTGACCGCCCAGGAAAACCAGGCCGAGCAGCGCGGTCACCAGCAACCAGAGCTTCCCCTGTTTCATATCGCCGCGTTGGACCGCGGCGAGCGCGAGCACCATCGCCAGGCTCGACATCAACAAGTCGAACGTGCTGAACGACGTGAACGGGATATTCAGGATCTCATGCGGGAACGGACCGGTAAGACTCCTTCCTTTATAGACCAAGTACGTCGAGATGAGCGAGCCGAACAGCAGGCACTCCGAGCCGATAAAAGCCCAGAACGCCATCTTGCGGCTGTCGAGCCCCATGCTCGTGCGGTGCGCTGCGTGCGTGTGCGCAGGAGTCATTTACATCTCAAAGGGCTCGTAGGCCCACCGATAAATGCCCACGATCACCACGGCCGCTCCCACGAACACGAGCGGCAACGTCCGGGAGATCGCGGCGATCGCGAGGATGGGAAGACCGATGGCGGTGATCATGGGCCACCACGACCCTCCCGGCACGTGAATCGGTGCCGGCGGCCGCTCCGGCAGCGCTGGCATCGGGGCATGCCGCTCCGTGTGCCACAGCGGCATTCGGCTTTCGACCGTGGGAATCACGGTGAAGTTGTACACGGGCGGCGGCGACGGAATCGCCCATTCGAGCGTCGCGCCGCCCCACGGATTGCTGGGCGCCGTCATCGGCTGCCAGCGGGTGCGCAGCAGGCTCCAGAAGAACACCAGCGTCGCCAGACCGATCAGGAATGCGCCGATCGTCGACGCCAGATTGAATCCCGTCACGCCGAGATCCGACGAGTACGTGTAGATGCGGCGCGGCATGCCGAGCAATCCGGAGAAGTGCATCGGGAAGAAGGCGAGATTCATGCCGATCATGGTCAACCAGAAGTGCACTTTGCCCAGCGGTTCCGAGAGCATGCGACCCGTCATCTTGGGCCACCAGTAGTACATCCCGGCGAACAGGCCGAGGATCGTCCCGCCGAACAGCACATAGTGGATGTGCGCGACGACGTAATACGTATCGGTCTGTTGCAGGTCGGAGGGGGCGGCGGCGTGCGAGACGCCGGACAGGCCGCCGATGATGAACATCGCGATGAACCCGACCGCAAAGAGCAGTGACGTCGTGAACCGGATCTGCCCACCCCAGAGCGTCCCGATCCAGTTGAAGATCTTCACACCGGTCGGAATGGCGATGAGCATGGTGGTACCGGCGAACACCGAGTCGGCGATGGGGCCCAGCCCGGTCGAGAACATGTGGTGGCTCCACACGCTCCAGCCGAGAAACGCGATCACCACGCCCGAATACACGACGACGGTATAGCCGAACAATGGCTTCTTCGAGAACGTCGGGAGCACTTCTGAGATGATGCCCATCGCGGGCAGAATCAGGATATAGACCTCGGGGTGCCCGAACATCCAGAACAGGTGCTGCCACAGGATCGGGTCGCCGCCGCCCTGGGGCACGAAGAAATGCGTGCCGAAGAAGCGATCGAACATCAGCAGCACGAGCGCGACGGTGATCACGGGAAATGCCGTAATCACGAGGAACTGCGTGATGAGCGTCATCCAGGTGAACGGCGGGAGGCGCAGCATGCGCATCCCCGGGGCGCGCATGTTGAGGATCGTGACGATGAAATTGAAGCCCGCGGCGAGAGACGCGATGCCCAGGATCTGCAGTCCCAGCAGCCAGAAGTCGACGTTGGGACCCGGCGAGAACTGCCGGGACGTGAGATTCGCGTAGCCGAACCACCCTGCATCCGGTGCCACAGAGAGCCGATCGGCGCCGAACAGCGGTCCCGCGATGAAGCTCGCGTTCAGGAAGAGGCCGCCGAGCAGAAATACCCAGTAGCTGAAGGCGTTCAGCCGCGGGAAGGCGACATCGCGCGCGCCGATCTGCAGCGGGATGATGAAATTGAAGAACGCCGCCGACAGCGGCATGAGCGCCAGGAATACCATCGTCGTACCGTGCATCGTAAACAGCTGGTTGAACGTTTCGGCGCTGACGCCCAGGCCCCCGTCTGGCCGCGCCAGCTGCGCACGGATGATCAAGGCTTCCAATCCGCCCACTAGGAAAAACCCGAACGCCGTCCAGAAGTAGAGGAGGCCGATTCGCTTGTGGTCGGTGGTGGTGAGCCAGCTCTTCATTTCAGGCTCTGGAGATAAGCGATTAAAGCGTCTAAATCCTGCAGCGAAAGGTTTTGTGGGGTCATCAGCGCGCCCGGCTTCAGCGCGGGAGCATTCATGATCCAGCGGCGGAGCATTTCCGTGGTGTTCGGGAACAACGCGCCCGCGATTGTCGCACGGCTCCCGAGGTGACTCAGATCAGGCCCGACCTTGCCCTGCGAGAGCCCTGCAATCGTGTGACAGGCGATGCACGGGCTGCGCCGGTACACCTGCTGGCCCGCCTCGGCGGGCGACCCCTTGGCGGGGGTCGCGGGGGCGGTGCGTTGCTGGTCGACCCAGCGCTGGAACACGGAGTCCGACTGCACCACGACGCGCAGCCGCATGTTGGCGTGCGATGCGCCGCAGAACTCGGCGCATTGGCCCCAGTATTCGCCCGTCGAATCGGCGCGCCAGGCGATACGGTTGGTGCGGCCCTGAATGAGATCTCGCTTGCCGCCCAGCCGCGGCACCCAGAAGCTGTGAATGACATCGGCTGACGTCATTTCGAGCTGAATTGGCGTCTGCACCGGGAGGTGCAGCTCGTTGTAGGCGCTGATGTTCAGCGTCGGGTAGCGATACTCCCACCACCACTGGTGCCCGATGACTTCCACGCGCAGCGCCCCTTCCGGGGCGTGACCCGCGGTCGCGAAAATCGTGCGCATCGTGGGCACGGCGATAAACACGAGAATCAGCGCCGGCGCGAGCGTCCAGCCGATCTCGAGCACGGTATGGCCATGCACGGGTTTCGGCGCGGCCGCGCCCGGACGCGCGCGAAAGCGCGCGAGCGCGATCAGGAGCAGCGCCTCGACGACGATGAAGACGGCGACGGCCCACCAGAAAACGTTTTTGAAAAGCCCGAAGAGGTCGGCGCTGAAATCGGACGCCGGCGTGAGCGTCGATTGGGGAAGGTGCGCGCCGCCGCAAGCGGTCAGGAGGAGCAGAACGACGAGCAGGGCCAGCGGCACGGCGTGAAACTAGACACGGCCCCGCCACCCGTCAACGCGCGCGTGCGTTTAGCGCGGCGGCCGCCCGCCGGGAAGGCCAGGCATCTCCTGCGGTGTCTCGGTGATGGATGATTTGGCGTCGGTTCCCTGACCCGTCAGTTCCATCACTGCACCGTCTTTCAGGACCGCTTTCACCATCGAGAATTGCAGGTCCGGCTGCACCCAGACCTCGGACACCATCTGCGACCCTGGATTCCGCATGTGCAGGGCGCGGAACTCACCCCCGGGAACGGTGACGGGCTCCCACCCAACGACCTCCATCGCCTGACACTGGCGGGCGAGATCGGCTGCCATGTTCATCCCGGGCGACGAGTTGACCATCTGGACCATCTGCGCAGGCATCTTCATCGCCGGTTGGTCCCCGCTCTTCATCACCATGCTCCGCACGCTTCCGGTCCCTAGCCCCGGCACCAACATCTGCATGATCATCCTGTCCCTGGGCCGCTTGGGATCGCCGAGCGAGACTTCGTACCAGTAATACGTCGTGGCCTCCTGCGTTTCCTTGCCGACGACCGCCATCCGCATCGTGTTGCCGTTGGTCCGCCCACCGGTCCAGTTGTAGGTTGCCCACGTTCCCACGGCGAGCGTGCGGTTCTGCACCTGTCTGCAGAACTTATCCCTGTCCTGCGACGCCTGCGCAGCCGCCGGACGGGTCAAGACTGTGGCGCCGAGGGCGACCGCGAGAACGATGGAACAGACGCGCATGCGAAACATGAGGTGGCTCCAGAAGCTGGACAGGGACGACAACAGGACCCGAGAAAGATACATTTCGCATAACGTTCGCGACCGTGGCGGAATTGGCAGACGCGCCAGCCTTAGGAGCTGGTGGGGCAACCCGTGGGGGTTCGAGTCCCTGGTCGTCGAGACGTCGAGACGTCTAGGCTACCCTGAGTGGCTTCCTCACCAGGTTAGATTATCCCCCACATGCCCGAGATACTCGTAAGGAAAACGAAGGTCGAGCCCGGGGAAGCGTCTCTCGAAGTCACTATCCCCCCCGACAACGTCAAAGCCGCCGAGGAGCGCGCGACGAAAGCCTATCAGCAACGGGCCCGCCTGCCGGGCTTCCGGCAAGGGAAGGTGCCTGCCGCCGTCGTTCGCAAGAAGTTCGCCGATGACATCCGGCAGGAAACGCTGCGCGAGCTGGTGCAGGAGAGCTGGCGCGTCGCGCAAAAGCAGGAAGAGCTGAAGCCCATCGCCGATCCCCACATTCACAACCTGAAGTGGGAGGAAGGCGCTCCCGTCACGTTCGAATTCCACGTCGAGCTGAAACCCGAGCTCAAGCTCGAGCGGCTCGGCAATTTCCGGCTGACGCGGAAAGTCGCGGCGGTCACCGCCGCACGGGTGGACGCCCAGCTCAACGCGATGCGGGAGCAGCGCGCGCCCTGGACGCCGGTCCCCGGCGAAAAGCCGAAGCCCAAGGATCTCGTGGACGTGCTGATCGCGACCCGCGAAAACGGCGTGGCCAAGGATCCGCAGCCCTACCAGTTCGTGCTGGGCGAGGGTCGCGCGATCCCCGACGTCGAAGAGCGCATCCTGAGCCTTGCGCCCGGTGAATCGGTGGACGCGACGGTCCGATTCCCCGACGACTTCGCCGAGGAAGCCAAACGTGGGCAGACGCGCGACATCCAGCTCACGCTCCGCGAGGTCAAGCGTCAGGAGCTGCCGGCGCTGGATGACGCGTTCGCCCGGGAAATGGGCGATTTCGAGTCGTTGGAGGCATTGCGCACCGCGATCGCCGAGGATCTCAAGAAGGAGGCGGAGCGGGAAGCCGATGCCCGCGTGCGGGCCGAGCTGGTCGAGCAGATCGTGCAGGCGAACAACGTCGTCGCCCCTCGGCCGCTGGTCGAGCGCGTGCTGGGGATGTACGCTCAAGCGTACGAGATTCCCGAGGAGCGCTGGGAGAAGTTCGCCGAGGAGTTCCGGACCGTCGCCGAAGCGCAGGTGCGGCGCGATCTCGTGCTCGATCATGTCGTCGAGGCACAGAAGCTGCGCGCCACCGAGGCGGAGCTCGACCAGAGGATCCAGGAGCTCGCCGAGCGGCGTGGGATGAAGGCGGCGGAGCTGTATGCGTCGCTGGAGAAAGCCAAACGGCTCCGCGATGTCGCGCGGAGCATCACCGAGGAGAAGGTGTTCACCCATCTCCTGTCGCAGTCCACCGTGGAGCAAGCGTGACGAAGAGCGAAAGCCACATCTATCCGCCTTATATCATCGAGCGCTCGAGCCGTGGCGAGCGCACCTATGACATCTTCAGCCGGCTGCTGATGGATCGGATCGTCTTTCTCGGCAGCTCCATCGGCGACGATGTCGCCAACATCATCATCGCCCAGCTCCTGTTCCTGGACGCCGACAATCCGGAGCGCGACATCTACCTCTATGTCAACTCCCCGGGCGGCATCGTGTCCTCGGGCATGGCGATCTACGACACGATGCAGTTCCTGCGCGCGCCCGTGAACACGATTTGTATGGGCATGGCGGCCTCCATGGGATCATTCCTGCTCGCCGCCGGCCGCAAGGGGAAGCGCTCGGCGCTGCCGCACGCGCGGATCATGATGCACCAGCCCTCGGGCGGCACCCAGGGCACCGCGGCGGACATCGAGATTCAGGCGAAAGAGATCCTCTTCCTGCGCCGCAAGCTCAACGAGCTCTACGCCAAGCACACTGGCAAGACAGTGGAGAGCATCGAGAAGGACATGGACCGTGATCGCTTCATGTCGGCGGAAGAGGCGAAAGAGTACGGATTGATCGATCACGTCATTTCGAACTTCGAGGAAATCAAGGAAGACGGGAAAGCGAAAAAGTCATGACTTGCGCCGCTCGGGCGCCTTTCCCATACTAGGGGAACGATGTCGCACGACAAGCATCTCCGCTGCTCATTTTGCGGCAAATCCAAGGACTCGGTCCGGAAGTTCATCTCCGGCCCCTCGGTCTACATCTGCAATGAGTGCATCGCGCTCTGCAATGAGATTCTGGCCGAGGACGAGGAGCGTGAAGTCGCCGAAGCCATCACGCAGGTCCCCACGCCCGCGGAGATCAAGGACGTCTTAGACCAGTACGTGATCGGGCAGGACCGCGCCAAGAAGACTCTCGCCGTTGCCGTCTACAACCACTACAAGCGCATCAACTCCCACTCGGGCCGCGACAACGAGGTCGAGCTCGACAAGAGCAACATCCTGTTGATCGGCCCGACCGGAGTCGGGAAGACGTTGCTGGCGCAGACGCTGGCGCGGATCCTCGACGTGCCGTTTACGATCGCCGACGCCACCACGCTGACCGAAGCCGGCTACGTGGGGGAGGACGTCGAAAACATCCTGGTGCGCCTGCTGCAAGCCGCCGACTTCAACGTCTCCGAGGCCGAGCGGGGCATCGTCTATATCGACGAGATCGACAAGATCGCGCGCAAGTCAGAGAACCCCAGCATCACGCGCGACGTCTCGGGCGAAGGTGTGCAGCAGGCGCTGCTCAAGATCCTGGAAGGCACGGTCGCGAGCGTGCCGCCGCAGGGCGGGCGCAAGCATCCGCAGCAGGAATACATCCAGGTCAACACGAAGGACATCCTGTTCATCTGCGGCGGCGCATTCGACGGGCTCGAGAAGATCATCGAGTCCCGCACCGGCCGGCGCCAGATCGGCTTTACGAAGGAAGAGGTTGCCGAAGGCGTCGCCGAGAAGCTGAAGAAGAACCCGTTCCAGGACGTCGAGCCGGACGACTTGCTGCGCTACGGGCTCATCCCCGAACTGGTGGGTCGTTTACCCGTGACCGTGCCGCTCGACGCGCTCGACGAGGAGGCATTGGTCAAAATCCTCACCGAGCCCAAGAACGCGCTCGCCAAGCAGTACCAGAAGCTGTTCGACCTTGAGGACGTGCGTCTGACGCTCGAGAAGGACGCGCTCAAGGCGATCGCGGCGAAGGCCATGAAGCGTGGCACCGGCGCGAGAGGGCTGCGCGCCATCCTCGAAGAGATGATGACCGAGATCATGTTCGAGCTGCCGAGCCGCGATGACGTGCGCGAGGTGGCGATCACCGCCGAATGCGTCACGTCCGGCCGCGCGCCGCTCCTCGTGACCGAGCGTCCCCGCCAGAAGAAAGAAGCCTGATCCGGGTAGCGTTCGTCAGCCACCAGTCGCACATGCGGATGGGTGGGCAACGCAGCATGGCGCTGCTCATCGAACACCTCGACCGACACGTCGTAGAGCCGCTCGCGATTTGCCCCGGGCCCGGAGAGCTGACCGACCACCTGCTCGCGCTGCACTGCCCCGTCGTCCACATCCCCCTGTATCACATCAAGCCGCGCACCCTGATCCCGATGTGGCGTTCGTCCCGCGTCATCCGCCGCGTGCTCCTCGACCGGCGCGTCGACATCATCGCCCCGGATGCGTCGCGCGACGCGCTCACCTGTGGGCTCGCCAAGCTCGGCACGCGGACCAAAATGGTCTGGTTCATCTGGCAGACGGCGCACTACGGCCTCGACCCGCTGCTCGAGCGATTGGCCGACGGCATGATCGGCGACTCCAACGACGCGGGTCGCCGCTTCTCAGGCCGGGCGCGGCGGCACGGCAAGTATGCCGTGATCCACACGGGATCGGATCTGCGGCGGTTCACGCCACCAGCCGGTGGCGATCGTCGCGCCGCGCGGACTGCACTGGAGCTGCCTGAAGACCGCTTCATCCTGCTGTTCGTCGGCCAGATCAAACGCGGCAAGGGAGTGCTCGACATCGTGGACAGCCTGGGCCTGCTGCGGCGCGAGCTTCCACACGACCGCATGCCCTTCCTGCTGGTAATCGGTAGTCCCGATCCACCGGAGATCCTCGCAGAGATCAGTCGCCGCGCGGCCGCGCGCGGGGTGACATCAGACATCCGGGTTCTCCCGCAACAAGAGCACATCGAGCGTTGGATGCAGGCGACGGACGTCCTGATGAGCGGTTCCCATCAGGACACCGAGGGCATGTCGCGCGTGCTCCACGAGGCGATGGCATGCGGCGCCGTGCCGATCGCGACCAACATTCATGGAAACCGCGAGGCATTGACGCCCGAGACCGGCATCCTCGTGCCGGAGCGCTCGCCCGCGGAGCTGGCCCGCGCCGTGGTCGAGCTTGCCAGCGATCCTGCGCGCCTCGCCCGCATGCGCGCCGCGGCGGCACAACGCGCGCGCGACCTGTTCGACGTCAGGTCGTACGCGCGCAACGTGGAGCGCTGCTACTTGAACGTCCTCGGTCGCGCACCCTGAGGTTCGTCGGCTCGTTTCCGCGGGCCGACGTGGCCCTCGATCCACCGCTTCCCGAGGTGGCGTTCATCGGCCGCTCCAATGTCGGGAAGTCGTCGCTGCTCAACGCGGTGGTCGGGCAACGCCTTGCGAAGACCTCGGCGACGCCCGGGAAGACGCGGCTGCTGAACGTCTTTCTCACCGACGGCTCGCACTACTTTCTCGACCTGCCGGGGTACGGATACGCTCGCGCGGGGAAGGCGCAGCGCGCGGCATTCCGTGGGTTGCTCACGCACGCCCTGCGACGGGAGCACTTGGCCGGCGTCGTCTGGCTGCTGGACATTCGCCATCCCCCGTCCGTTGACGATCGGGCCATGCAGGACGTACTGGTTGAAGGCGAAACGCACGTGCTGGCCGCCCTGACGAAAGGCGACAAGCTTTCAACAGCGCAGCGGCGCGCGCGCGAACGCGAGCTCCGCGAGGAGCTGGGACTTCCTGAAGATCAGGTGATCGTGACGAGCGCCAAAACTGGCGATGGAATTGCGGAGCTGAAAGAAGCGATCGATGGCCTGGTGAGCGGGGTGGCATGATCGAAACGGCGGTTGGGCGGTTGGGCGGTTGGGCGGTGAGAACTGCAGCGTTGCTGAGCCTTCTCACCGCCCAGGCGCCCAACCGCCTAACCGCCCAGGATACGATCCCGCCTGGTTACGGAACGCTCCGCCGCGACGACATCGTCGTGCCGCTCAGCACCGGCACAATCGGGATCCAGGTGCTGCCCCTCGACGAGCAGGTGATCCGGCTCCTCGCCCCCGACACCTACCGCTCACTCCACCAGCTCGTATCGAGCCGTGCCGCCGAAATCGCGGATGCCGCGCAACGCGGCGGGACGGAGCATCCAACGCTGGTGATGGTCACAATTCTGGGGATCGTGCCGGAGGCGCGATTCAACCCGGAAGAAGTGAACATCACGAGTCGCGGGCGACTGTTTCGTCCCAGCGGCATCGTTCCGCTGTCGCCCACGTGGAGCTCGTTCCAGTTGAACGCCCGCCAGCAGGCTGCCGCGATCTATCTGTTCGAGCCGGGCATCAGCGTCCGCGAGGAGCTGACCGTGAGCTACCAGGGGCTCTCGAGCGATGCCTGGAGCCGATCAATCCGGCTCCTCGATCAGGAGCGCGCGCGCGTTAAGGCGCGCGCGCAGTCGGAAGCGAAACGCGATTCTGGAGCCCGGTAGTCCAGCGCACGCCCGCCGAATCAGCACAGACGACACCCATCTCCGGCGCGACCGCGAGCGCGCGATTGCAGCCACCCGCCAGCGCGAGCAAGGCTGCGGCCCAGGCGTTCGCCGCAAGCGCGTCGGTGGCGAGCACCGAGACCGAACGTGCGCTGCCAGGGGGGGCATTCCGTCGCGACGCCGTTCGCAGCGATCCGCCCTGGAGGTCCACGACGCCCAACGTCCGGAGGGTGTTGTCCGGATCGGGAATGCCGACGGCCCGGTGGGTCGGCCGGCCCAGCCAGTAGTACTGCCCGCCCACGTCCAGCAGCGCGCTGTCCACAGCGTTCGCGACAGCCATGGCCGCGCGATCGAGGGCGTACCCGTACGCGATACTGTCGATCGGAACCGAAACGCCGGTGCGTTGCCGGACTGCGCGCCGCAGGGAATCGATGGCGGGAATGGACATATGGCGTTGCAACAGCGAATCGATGCGATCGACGGAATCGTGCGCTGCTTCCAGGGCACGGAGGACGCGGTCACTGTCCGCGCCCCATGCGGCCACCGACATCATCGTGCCCAGCTCCGGCCACGCCCGCGAGATCCCGGGATGCCCCTCGGCACGGCAGGCCGCGAGGATCAGGCAGAGCACAAGATTGATTCTCAAGATGGATAGTTGAATATAGAAGACCATGAGCGCGCTGCGACAACATCTGCTGCTGTTCTCCACCATTGCCCTCGCCCTGATCGTGCTCGGGGTGGGAGTCGCGTTGTGGCGGCTGCGGCAACGGTTGCTGCGCTCCGAGCACGAGCGGCGCCGCGCGGCGGACGAGCTGAACCGGCGGCTGTCGGAGCTCTTCTCGCTGCAGGAGCTCTCGTACGTTCTCTCCGACTCCCTCGAGCTGGATCGCATCGTCGAGCAGGTCGTGCGGTACGCGGTGCGGTTTCTCGATGCTCAGGGCGCGCTGCTGGCCCTGGTGGGTGAAGGACCCAACGACCCGCTGCAGGTCGCCGCGGCCGAGGGGACGCTCGCACCGCTGCGCGGCCAGAAGATTCAGGGTGACGACGCCGGGCTCGTCGCGCGCTCCACCGGCCGCGAGCACCTCGAGCTGATTCGGAACTCGGGGGGAGGCGGGAAGGAGGGGTCCGGCGCCGAGCCCACCGTGATCGCGAAGGGCATCCAGGCGGATGCCGCGGCAGCCGTGCCGTTGCGCTCGCACGGGACGGTCATCGGCACGCTCATCATCACCGATCCGCGGGAAGGGGTATTCGTTCCGGAAGACATCCGTCTCCTCTCTACGCTCGCCACCCACGCCGCCGTGGTGATCGCCAACGCCCGCTTCTTCGAGATGGTGCGGCGTGCCAAGGAACAGTGGGAGACGGCGTTCGACGCGTTGAGCGAGGGCATCGCCGTCGTCGACGACGAGGGACGGGTTCGCCGCTCCAACCGGTCGCTCGCCGCCCTCCTCGGCGCGCCCCTCCCCAACGTGGTCGGCACGCCGCTCGGCGAGGCGCTCCTGGGCAAGCCGAACGCGCTGCACGAGCTGCTCGCGGCGACGCGGCGCGGCGAGCGTCCCGCACCGCTGGTCGCGCGCTCGGACCGGCTCCGGCGCACCGTGCGGGTGAACGCGGCACGCATACCGGGGGCCGCGACCGAACAAAGCATCGTCGTGATGGTGGAAGACGTGACGGAGCAACAGGCGCTCGAGACGCAACTCGTCCAGAGCGAGAAGCTGGCGGCGGTGGGCCAGCTCGTGTCCGGCGTCGCGCATGAGCTGAACAACCCGCTGACATCGATCGCGGGACTCTCCGAATTCCTGCTCGAGCAGAAGGAGCTCGGCAAGAAAGACCGGGGTCATCTGCAGGTCATTCAGGAACAGGCGGAGCGGGCGGGACGCATCGTGCGCAACCTGCTCACGTTCGCGCGCAAAGGCTCGGCGGAGCGTCCAGGACATCACGGTGGAGCGGGAGCTGAGCGGCGCGCTCCCCGACGTCTTCGGTGACCGGCACGGATTGCAGCAGGTCGTCCTCAATCTCCTGACAAATGCCGCTCACGCGGTGGCGGAAAACCCGCGCGAGCGCCCACGCCAGATCACCGTCTCGACCTGGTTCGACGGGCAGGTGCACCTGCGCGTGGCGGACACCGGACCCGGCATTTCCGACGAGGTCGCGCAGAGCGTGTTCACGCCATTCTTCACGACGAAAGAGCCCGGCAAAGGCACGGGCCTCGGTCTGTCGATCACCTATTCGATCGTCGAAAGTCACGGCGGCCAGATCGCGCTGGAACCGCGCGGCCCGCGCGGCGGCGCCGCGTTTCGCGTGGACCTGCCGCCCGCGCCCGCCGACGCCGTGCGACCCGCGCTGACGCCGGTGCACGGCACACCGACGGTGGCCGCATCACCGACCGTGAAGCGCACGATCCTGCTGGTTGATGCGGATCCCGCCGTGCAGCGCACGATCAAGGCGCTGTTCGCGCGGGACGGCCATGACGTGGAAGTCGCCGGGGATCCGCAGCACGCGCTCGACCTGGCGCAACGGGGCAGCTTCGATCTGGTGATCACGGACGCGCGCGCGATGGCGCCTGGAAAACGCGGAACGCTGCTGGCGGAGGAGCTGGTAGCGCGGATGCCGGCTTTACGGGAGCGCATCATCGTCGCGACAGGCGACGTTCGCCCGACGACCGAAGAGACGCTGGCGCGTCTCGGCGTGCGTTACGTGCGCAAGCCTTTCAACCTGCGGGATCTTCGCGTCGAAGCGGCGCGCTTGTGGGAGGCGACGGCGCTGTCGTAGGCCTCGGACGGCCAGCCATACGTCCCGAGATTCACCGCGCCCCCCCCACCCGGCGCGAAGCGGACGCCCTCGCGCAGCAGCAGCGCGCGCTGCAGGACGGCGCTGTGATCCTGGCCCGAGAATGAAATGCGGCCCGCCGCGTTGATGACGCGCCACCACGGCACATCGTTGTCTTCGGGAAGCGCGGAGAGGGCCCAGCCGACCGTGCGTGCGGCACCGGGACGTCCCGCGAGCCGCGCGATGATGCCGTACGTCGCCACCCGTCCCTTGGGGATGTGACGGACCACGCGGTAGATCCGATGATAGAATGGATTCACAAGGGAGCCTGCCTCTAGCTTACGCGCAGGACGTCTTCCAGCAAGTCTGCGTCCCCACCCCCCACTATTGACAAAATGTCATCCACTGCTCTGCGCTCGCGCGGCCACGCAAACCGCTCCGCCGCGTCCCGGGGCCGCAGCCACTCGGCCCGATCGTGCTCCGGGGAGAGTGTGACCGTCACATCGGGTGCGACAAAGGCCGCGAACACCGGAATCAGAGCGACTTCGTCGCGCTTGTGCTGATAAAACGCCTCGGTGCGGCTGAGATTGTAGAATTTCGCCCAGCTCGCGCAACGAGGCCTGCACCGGCGTCTCGCCGGGCTCAATCGTTCCGTGCACGGTCTCCCACGATCCCGGATTACGGCCATTCGGCCCGCGGCGCAGCGCGAGGATCTCGAGCGTGCGCCCCGCGCCCCGCAACGCGTACGTGTCCACGAAGGACACTCGGATGGAGGTCAGCGGCGTCTGCCGAGGACGGCTTCGAGCCGCGCGGAGAGCGCGCGGGCGCGGAACGGCTTGGTGAGAAAATCGTCCGCGCCGAGCTCGAAGACGCGCACTTCGTTGTCCTCGTCGCCCTTCGCCGTCAGCACGATGACGGGAATGTTCGCGGTCGCGGGACGTGACCGCAGGTGTGAGAGCACGCCGTAGCCGTCGAGACCGGGCAGATTCAGATCGAGCACGATGATGTCTGGTCCGACGCGATCGACCTGATCGAGCGCCTGGACGCCGTCGCGTGCTTCGGTGACGATGTAGCCGTCGCGCTCGAGCAAGTCACGCATCACCTTGCGCAGGCTGTCCTCATCGTCGACGAGCAGCACCTTCGAGGCGGGCTGGCCGTGCGCACCGGAGCGCCGTGCCGGAGGCGCGGGCTCTTCGAGCAAATCGAAATGTGTCGAGACGGGTGCGGGTGGCTCCGGGGGCGTCAAGGGTCCCGGCGCGGGCGAGCGGCGCAATCCTGGTGCGCCGGCTGGGGCGGGCGTGGCGCCGGATACTCGCTGCTTTTCCCCCCGCGGCGCGTCCTCGTCTTCGGCCGGAATGTCGACCACACGCGTGAGCTCGTCGAGCGTGGACTCACCGCGCGCGACATGCGCGAGCCCGGACTCCCACAGCCCCTTCATGCCCCCGCGGCGCGCGGCTTGCGCAATCCGGTCCGCCGCATCCCCGGCGGCAATGAGCCGCTCGAGCTCCGGCGTCATCGTGAGGATCTCGAGAATCGAGAAGCGGCCGCGATAGCCGGTCATCGCGCAATCGGGGCAGCCCGCCGCGCGGTAGAGCGGCGTCCCCTTGGGGATCCAGCGCCGCAGCCGCTCGGGCGGCGCCTCCATCCACACCTCTTTGCACGTCGTGCAGAGCTTCCGCATCAGGCGCTGCGCGACCACGCCGCGCAGCGACGCGGCGATCTTGTACGCTTCGACGCCGATATCCACGAGACGCGTGACCGCGTTGGAGGCGTCGTTCGTGTGCAACGTCGAGAGCACGAGGTGTCCGGTGAGAGACGCTTGCACGGCGATCTGCGCCGTCTCCTTGTCGCGAATCTCGCCGACGAGGACGACGTTGGGGTCCTGACGCAGAATCGATCGCAAGGCCGCCGCGAACGTCAGCCCCGCCTTCTCCTGCACCTGCACCTGCACGATCCCTTGCATCCGGTATTCGACCGGGTCTTCGACCGTGACGATGTTGACGCCTTCACTCTTAATCTGGTTGATACAGGAGTAGAGCGTCGTCGTCTTGCCGGAGCCGGTGGGACCGGTGACCAGCAGGATGCCCTCGTGGTTCTCGAGCAGCCGCTTGATCGCCTCCCCCTCGCCCGGATTGAGGCCGAGGCTGTCGAGCGATTTCACCGTCGCGCGGGAGTCGAGGATGCGGATGACGACCTTTTCGCCGAGCTGCGCGGGCAGCGTCGAGACGCGCAGGTCGATCGGCTGGCCGTTCACCGCGACGCGCGCGCGACCGTCCTGCGGCCGCAGGCGATCGGCAATATCGAGCGATGACATGATCTTGATGCGCGAGATGAGCGGCAGGCCGGCCTGCCGCGGAATCTTCAT